>NZ_JBIVBY010000031.1:3828-86664 GCF_044746405.1 Pseudomonas sp. NPDC086251 | reverse complement strand
AAAACTGCGTAACTCTTTGTTTACCAAGGAGTTTTCCGTTTCGACTGCGCCGGAAGTGGGGCGAATTATAGACACTCAGGATTTGCCGTCAACACTTAATTACACCTTTCGTGCAGAAGGTGTCTTTTTAGCCATTAAACGGGGGATTCGACGGGTTACAGGTGGTATCCGCAGCACCAATAACAACGCACCTATAGAAGCATAGACAGCCCACTCCTTCAGATCGGCGCGAACAATCCACAACATGTGCAGCAATCCAAGCCCGAGAACCACATAAGCCAGCCGATGCAGCTTCTTCCAGCGAGACCCCAAACGTCGCTGACTGTAGCGATTGGACGTGACCGCCATCGCCAACAAACACACAAACCCCAGCGTCCCGACAATGATGTACGGCCGTTTACGCAACTCGACACCCAGCTGCGACCAATCAAAGCCGAGGATAAACGCCGTATAGCTACTCAGGTGCAGCACCACATAAGCAAAACACCACAAACCCAGTTGTCGCCGGACAGCCACCCACCCCGCCCAACCCGTGAGCTTCTGCAAAGGCGTCATGCTTAAGGTAATGAGTAGCAGAACAAGCGTCCCCAGCCCCAACCGATCGACCAGCACCTTGCCCGGATCAGGCCCCAGCACATCCGCCCAGGCCTGGTACAACCACAGCAGCGGCCACACTGCTGCAGCTATAAAGACGCCCATTCGCCAAATCGGAAAACGCATCAGTAGTTCTTCCGCAAATCGAGCCCTGTATAGAGAGAGGCGACTTCATCCGAGTAGCCGTTGAACATCTGCGTATCCCGAACATTGGGCTTGAACAGGCCGCTCGGCAAACGCCGCTCACGGGCCTGGGTCCAGCGCGGGTGATCGACCGTAGGATTCACGTTCGCATAGAAGCCATACTCATCCGCGGCAATGCTCTGCCAGGTGGTTTTCGGTTGCTCGCTGACCAGGCTGATGCGCACGATGGATTTGACGCTCTTGAAACCGTATTTCCACGGCACCACCAACCGCAAAGGCGCGCCGTTCTGATTCGGTAACTCGCGCCCGTACATGCCCACGGCGAGAATCGCCAATGGATTCATCGCTTCATCCAGCCGCAGCCCTTCCACATAGGGCCAGTCGATCAAGGCAAAACCGGAACGTTGCCCCGGCATGCTCTTCGGATCTTCCAAGGTTTCGAAGCGAATGAATTTGGCTTTGGAGGTCGGCTCGACTTCCTTGAGCAAAGCCGAGATAGGAAAACCAATCCATGGAATGACCATCGACCAGGCCTCCACACAACGGAGTCGATAAATCCGTTCTTCCAGCTGATAGGGCTTCATGAAGTCTTCCAGCGCATACCGTCCGGGCTTACCCACTTCCCCGTCGACCACCACACTCCACGGTTCGGTTTTCAGCGCGCCAGCGTTGGCGGCCGGGTCACCTTTGTCGGTGCCGAACTCATAGAAGTTGTTGTAGTGGGTCGCATCCTTGAACGGCGTGATCGCCTCGTCCTTGACGTTGACCGCACCCCACTGAGTAGAAGGAAGCTTTTCGGCAAACCAGGAAGGTGCCTTGCCAGGCTCGACGTCGGCATAACGTGGCGCATCGCCGGCAGAAGCCCAACGCGGCAGACTGCCTACAGCCAATCCGGCGACAGCAGCACCGAGCACATTGCGTCGAGAAAGATAGAAGGATTCAGGCGTGACGTCCGACTCATGGCAGTCAGACGCTTTGGGGACTTTGATCAGCATGACGACTCCGCAGCATTGGAGGACAGATGCACCAATAGACTGCGGAGTATGAGGGAAATTACCTCACTCGGCGTTTTTGTGCCGACGAAGGCGCAGCAGGTATTGCACCGGGCCGGAAGCTGCGTAAGCGAGGAAAACCAGCAGCAGGATGCGCGGCGGATCGCTGAACACCACTGCAAACACCAGCACCACGGCGAGAATCGCCACGAACGGTACGCGCCCTTTCAAGTCCAGCTCCTTGAAGCTGTTGTACTTGATGTTGCTGACCATCAGCATGCCGGCCGCCGCGACCATCAGCGCCACCAGGAAGGACATCTTGGAACCCTGGATGCCGTAATCACTGAACGCCCAGACAATGCCGGCGACCACACCCGCGGCAGCCGGGCTGGCCAGACCGATGAAGTAGCGTTTGTCGGCGGTGCCGACCTGGGTATTGAAACGCGCCAGGCGCAAAGCCGCACCAGCCACATAAATGAAGGCGACCATCCAGCCGACCTTGCCCATATCACCCAAGGCCCAACCGAACGCCAGCAAGGCCGGCGCCACACCAAAGGCAACCATGTCCGACAGCGAGTCGTACTCGGCGCCAAAGGCACTCTGGGTGTTGGTCATGCGTGCGACGCGACCATCGAGGCCGTCGAGCACCATAGCGACAAAAATGGCGATGGCAGCAAAAGCAAAATACTTGCTCGCACCGATCGAATCACCGGCACTCAAGGCGCTCTGGGCGCTCATCGAGTTGATGATGGAATAAAACCCTGCGAACAGGTTCGCAGTGGTGAACAGATTCGGCAGAAGATAGATACCACGATGCCGGACTTTACGGCCTTCAGCGTCATGCCCTTCTTCGATGTGTTCATCGATGGGCAGCAGGCTTTCGGCGTCAGAAGCCTGGTTTGGCTCTTCGGGACGTTCGCTCATGGACATTACCTTGCAACAGGGTGGAAAGTTTCGACAGGTGTCTGGGACGAGGGTTCGCCCGCAAACGATGCAGCTTTATACCAGAACCGGCCTCCCAAACGAAAAAACGCGGCCTAAGCCGCGTTTTCCGTACAAGCGCGCGACTTAGTTTTTAGCTTTGTCGACGATCTTGTTGGCACCGATCCACGGCATCATGGAGCGCAGTTGCTCGCCGATGATTTCGATACCGTGAGCGGCGTTGTTACGACGCTTGGCGGTCATCGAAGGATAGCCGGTTGCGCCTTCGCTGATGAACATCTTGGCGTATTCGCCGTCCTGAATACGTTTCAGGGCGTTGCGCATGGCCTGACGGGATTCGGCGTTGATCACTTCCGGGCCGGTCACGTACTCGCCGTATTCAGCGTTGTTGGAGATCGAGTAGTTCATGTTGGCGATACCGCCTTCGTACATGAGGTCAACGATCAGCTTCAGTTCGTGCAGGCACTCGAAGTAGGCCATTTCTGGCGCGTAGCCAGCTTCAACCAGGGTTTCGAAACCGGCTTTGACCAGCTCAACGGTACCGCCACACAGAACGGCTTGTTCGCCGAACAGGTCGGTTTCAGTCTCGTCCTTGAAAGTGGTTTCGATGATGCCGGTACGACCGCCACCCACGCCAGCAGCGTAGGACAGTGCAACGTTCTTGGCGTTGCCGGACGCATCCTGATAGATCGCGATCAGGTCAGGGATACCGCCGCCTTTGACGAACTCGGAACGCACGGTGTGACCCGGTGCTTTCGGCGCGATCATGATCACGTCGAGGTCAGCGCGCGGAACAACCTGGTTGTAGTGGATCGCGAAGCCGTGGGAGAAGGCCAGGGTGGCGCCTTTCTTGATGTTCGGCTCGATTTCGTTCTTGTACAGGGCAGACTGGAATTCGTCCGGGGTCAGGATCATGACCAGGTCGGCAGCAGCAACGGCGGAAGCAACGTCAGTCACTTTCAGGCCGTGGGCTTCGGCCTTGGCAACTGTCGCCGAACCTTTACGCAGGCCAACGGTAACGTCAACGCCGGAGTCTTTCAGGTTGCACGCTTGAGCGTGGCCCTGGGAACCGTAACCGATGATGGCAACTTTCTTGCCCTGGATGATCGACAGGTCGCAGTCTTTTTCGTAATAAACTTTCATGAAATTCCCCTATATATCCAGGCCGTTCAGGCCATTCGCTAATTTGGTTTAGATGCTGAGTACTTTGTCGCCGCGGGCAATACCGGTTACGCCGCTGCGGACGGTTTCCAGGATCGAAGCGGTGCCAATGGACTGAATGAAGCTGTCGAGCTTGTCGCTGGTACCGGTCAGTTGAACGGTATACACGCTAGCGCTGACATCGACGATCTGCCCACGGTAAATATCGGTAGTGCGCTTGATCTCGGCGCGCTGGGCGCCGGTGGCCTTGACCTTGACCAGCATCAGTTCGCGCTCGATGTGAGCACTCTCCGACAGGTCGACCAATTTGACCACTTCGATCAGCTTGTTCAGGTTCTTGGTGATTTGCTCGATCACTTCATCATGGCCAACCGTGGTCAACGTCAGGCGCGACAGGGTCGGGTCTTCGGTTGGCGCTACGGTCAGGCTTTCGATGTTGTAGTTGCGCTGCGAGAACAGGCCGACTACACGAGACAGAGCGCCGGGTTCGTTTTCCAGAAGCAAGGAAATAATGTGCCGCATGATTAAGTACGCTCCGTCTTGCTCAGCCACATATCGCGCATGGAGCCGTCTTTGATCTGCATCGGGTAGACGTGCTCGCTGGCATCGACCTTGATGTCAATGAACACCAGGCGATCCTTCATGGCGAACGCTTCTTCCATCATCGGCTTCAAATCTTTCAAGTCGGTGATGCGCATGCCGACGTGACCGTAGGCTTCAGCCAACTTGACGAAGTCCGGCAACGATTCCATGTAGGAGTGCGAGTGACGCGCGCCGTAGCTCATGTCCTGCCACTGACGAACCATGCCAAGCACGCCGTTGTTGAGCAGGATGATCTTCACCGGCAAGTCATGCTGCAAGCAAGTCGACAGTTCCTGGATGTTCATCTGGATACTGCCTTCACCGGTCACACAGGCGACGTCAGCGTCCGGGAAGTTCAGTTTCACACCCATTGCAGCAGGGAAACCGAAGCCCATCGTGCCCAGCCCACCGGAGTTGATCCAGCGATTCGGCTTGTTGAAGCGATAGTACTGCGCCGCGAACATCTGGTGCTGACCCACGTCGGAGGCCACATAGGCATCGCCCTTGGTCACTTCGCACAGGGTTTCGATCACGGTTTGTGGCTTGATGATGCTGCCGTCACCCTTGTTGTAAGGGAACATCTCGCGACCACCGCGCCACTCTTCAACTTGCTTCCACCAGTTGGCGACCGCTTCCTTGTTAGGGGTTTCGCCGATTTCCTTGAGGGTAGCGACCATTTCGGTCAATACGCTTTCCACCGGGCCTACGATAGGAACGTCGGCCTTGATGGTCTTGGAGATCGACGCCGGGTCGATATCGATGTGGATGATCTTGGCGCTTGGGCAGAACTTGGACGAACCGTTGATGACACGGTCATCGAAACGCGCGCCGACGGCCAGGATCACGTCCGCATGGTGCATCGCCAGGTTGGCGGTGTAGCTGCCGTGCATACCGAGCATGCCGAGGAACTGACGGTCCATGCCCGGATAAGCGCCAAGGCCCATCAAGGTATTGGTGACCGGAGTGTTCAGCAGTTGCGCCAACTCGGTCAACGGCGCGGAGCCGTTACCCAGAATGACACCGCCGCCGGCATAAATGATCGGCCGCTTGGCCGCCAAGAGCATTTCCACGGCTTTGCGGATCTGGCCCGAGTGACCACGAACCGCCGGGCTGTAGGAGCGCAGCTTGGCTTTTTTCGGGAAAACGTATTCGAACTTCTCGGCCGGGTTGGTCATGTCTTTCGGGATGTCGACAACGACAGGACCAGGACGACCGGATTGTGCCAGGTAGAAGGCCTTCTTCATGACTTCCGGGATTTCCGAAGCATGCTTGATCATGAAGCTGTGCTTCACGATCGGCCGGGAGATACCGATCATGTCGGTTTCCTGGAACGCATCGGTCCCCACCATGGTGCTAGGCACCTGGGCGGTCAGGATGACCATCGGGATCGAGTCCATGTACGCCGTGGCGATACCGGTAATGACGTTGGTCGCGCCGGGACCGGAGGTCACCAGTACGACGCCGGCCTTGCCGGTGGCACGCGCATAGCCGTCAGCCATGTGCGTGGCAGCCTGCTCATGACGAACGAGAATATGTTGAACAGATGGTTCTTTGAACAGCGCATCGTAGATATGCAATGCGGCACCACCCGGGTACCCATAGATATACTTGACGCCTTCGTCACGCAAAAAGCGGACGATCATCTCACCGCCAGATAAAAGCTCCACGTTGTCCACCTCTAAAACGCCAGAATACCGTCCACCTAAGAGGGACGGGTCTTAATAGGTTTACTTCTCAGCAGAGCATGAGCGACGGTGGTCGCCGACTACGTCAGCACTGACTGAGCAAGTATTGGGATCGTCCCAAGTGTTGCGGGCCTTTCCCACCCAGCGCGAGGTAACGCGTTGCGGGTGTAACAGGTCGGCGCGGATGTGCGCCTCATGATCTGCTGAGTGGGTCTGCTTCTGGCAGTCCCTCTACAGCGGACTTTGGATTCTTCTGTTTCGTCCCCTGCAAGTCAAGTCGTCAATGTGCTTTATTGAAGTAAGCACATGAGAAAGCAAGAAAAAACCGCTAAACAGCAACTGTGTTAGCTTCAATTGCGCAACTTATGGCAAGGAAATGGCATGCGAACGTTCTTCTTGGTCACTCTGCTGATCAGCCCTTTGTGTATGGCCGGTCAGATCTACAAATGGGTCGACGCCCAAGGCGTTACCCACTTCGACGCGCAACCGCCCCCGGGTCAGGAAGCCACCACCGTGGTCACGCCCTCCCCACCTGCTGGCAAACCCGCCACGCTGCCACGCAGCAATGTCATCGGCGATCAACAGGCGATCGACAAGACGGTTAAAAAGCAGGTCGCCGAGCAGCAAGCCCAGCTCAAGGTATTTTGCGAGCAGGCGCGAACGAACCTGGCTCAACTGCAGAACAATCCGCGGGTACGGGAGGAAGTCGACGGCGAGATGCGTCGCCTGACCGACGAACAACGTCAGGAGCGTATTACCGAAGCACAGAAGCAGATCAAGGATAACTGCCAGTAGAACCCCCGTAGGAGCTGTCGAGAGAAACGAGGCTGCGATCTTTTGACTTTGATTTTTTAAGATCAAGATCAAAAGATCGCAGCCTCGTTTCTCTCGACAGCTCCTACGGTTCCCACGGTGGATTGGTGTCAGCGGGAGTCGGTGATCAGCAGGTCGAACTCTTTGAGCAGTACCTGCAACTGCCGGTCCTTGCCCTGGACATTACGGGCGGCGAAGACCATTTCGGCCATCTCCTGAATCCCCGAGGCGTTGGGCAATGGCAGGTCCTGTTCGAGGATCGCTTTCATGCGCGGCAAGAAAATCCATTGCAGCCACTGCTCGAAATCCAGCGTATCGACCGAGAACGGCTCGACGCTCGAAAGCGCTTCCGCGGAGGGCGGGACGTCGTCCCACCAACCCTGAATTCGCAGCTCACGCTCGATCAGCAATAACTGCTCGGCGATTTTCGGGAAGCGTGCGTCCATCACGAAGCAACCTTGGCCTTCTGACGGGCCAGTGCAGCGCCAGCGGAATCACCCTGTTTCTCACGTGCCTGGGCGATCAATTCCCACAGGCTGGCCTGAAGGGCCGGACGACCATTGGCGAACGTCAGGCCACGTCGAGCGAACTGCTCGGCTTGTGGCGCATCGCCTTGAGCCATGCGCACCTGCGCCAGGCGATAAAGCACTTGCGGCTCACGCGGCGCGACACGTTGGGCGCGCTCAAGGCTGGAGGAAGCACCGTTGAGATCACCGCTCGCCTGTTGTTGCTGAGCGGTCGTCAGCAGCGCCAGTACCGGACCGTCCAACTGCTCGTCGGCAGACAAGCCGCCACCGGTGCTGGCGGAAGGAATTCCGCTCGGCGTCGACGGCATGCTGTAGCTGCCCTGATTGACCGGCGCCGACTGAACCGGCGCGGTATCGATCGGCCCCGGGGTAATCGGGCCTGGCGTGATCGGTGCCGTGCTGATCGGTGCCGATGTCACGGCACCGCCACCTGGCACCATCACCACCACACCGGTGTCGCCTTGCGGGATCGCTTGAGGCTGGGCTTGCACAGGGCGCTTGGACGTCGTCTGACGGTAACCGCCATTCGCCGAAATACGCTCACTGTTCGACACGGCGCTGCCGGAATCCACAACCGGAATCGAGCCGCGCTGTACGCTGGAGCAACCGCTGAGCAAAGCCACGGCGGTCACCGCTGGAATCAACCACTTGTTCACTTGAAACCCTCTTTGCTTAATTCATCCAGCCCTTGACCCAATCCATCACCGTTTCGCCGGAAACAGGGCTTTCGCCACCGCAAGCGGCGCCGGGAGGCGGTTCGCTGCCGCGAATATACGGCATCTGCACCGCACCTGGGCAGTTGGCATCGGAGCCTTGCCCGGTGCGCGAATCGACCCAGGCTTGAACAATGTTATCCGGCTGCGGCATGTCCAGCGGCAGCGGATCGGCCTTGCGCATGAAACTGGTCCAGACCTGCAAGGCACCGGTGGCGCCGGTGAACGGCGTCTTGCCGTTGTCATCTCGACCCAGCCAGACCACGGCCAGCAAGTCCTGACTGAAACCGGCGAACCAGCTGTCTCGCGAATCGTTACTGGTACCGGTCTTGCCCGCCAGGGTCAGGGTTTTCGGCAGCACGTTATAAACCGAACTGCCGGTGCCTTCACGCATGACGCGCTGCATGGCGCTCTGGATCAGGTAAATCGAGGCCGGATCGAAACGCTGCTGAATCTGGAACGGATAACGCTTGAGCGGCTCGCCTTCGGCGGTCAGTACGCTGCGGATCCCGCGCATCGGGGTATTGAAACCACCGTTAGCCAAAGTCTGGTACATGGTCGCCACTTCGATCGGCGTCATACCGCCGGCCCCCAGCAACATCGACGGGAAGGCCGGAAACTCGCGAGTCACGCCCAGGCGCCCCAGGGTTTTCAGGACGTTTGGCACACCTACTGCCAACCCGAGACGCGCGGTCGACAGGTTGTAGGAATGCGCCAGGCCCTGGTACAGGAATACGGTGCCATGGGAGCGACGATCATAGTTCTGCGGCTTCCAGACCTGGCCGTCCGCGCCTTTGACCGAGAAGGAATCGTCCGACAGCCAACTGGTCAAGGTGTACTGGGTCGGTTTCTCCAGGGCGGTCAGATACACCGCCGGCTTGATCAACGAACCGATCGGTCGTACCGCATCCAGCGCCCGGTTGAAGCCGGCAAAACTGGCCTGACGGCTACCGATCATGGCCTGGACTTCGCCGGTTTCCGGGTTGGTCACGACCATGGCCGCTTCAACGTCATCGGAACCCTTGCGCCCGGAGAGTCGCTTGAAGGTGTCGTTGACCGACGCTTCCGCTTTCATCTGCAGGATCGGGTCGAAACTGGTGAAGATCCGCAGACCTTCTTCGGTCAAGTCTTCGTCGCGATAGTCTTCGCGCAGCTGACGCTTGACCAGATCGAGGAAGCCCGGGAACGAGCTGTCCGCCAGCTTGCCGCGTGTGGTCACACCCAGTGGCATTTTCTTCGCTGCAGCGACCTGTTCGGCGGTAGCAACACCTTGTTGCTCAAGGACATCGAGCACGAGATTGCGCCGTTCAAGCGCCCGCTCAGGGTTGCGACGCGGGTTGTAATAGGACGGCCCCTTGACCATGCCCACCAGCATTGCGACTTGATGCAGTTTCAGTTCGGACAATGGCTGCCCGAAGAAAAACTGGCTGGCCAAGCCGAAACCGTGCACCGCGCGCTGGCCATCCTGACCGACGAACACTTCATTGAGGTAAGCCTCAAGAATTTCTCGTTTGTCGTAATGCAGCTCAAGCAACATCGCCATCATGGCTTCGGTGAGTTTACGGGTCAGGCTGCGTTCGCTGGTCAGGTAGAAGTTCTTGACCAACTGTTGCGTCAGCGTACTGCCGCCCTGGGTCATCTTGCCGCCAGAAGTGTTGACGTAAACCGCGCGGGCAATCGACTTGGGCGATACGCCCCAGTGGCTATAGAAATCCCGGTCTTCCACGGCCACCAGGGTTTCCAGCAGATACGGCGGCACCTGATCGATCTTGATCAGAATCCGGTCTTCGAGGTTTTTCGGGTAAATCCCGCCGATCAGCAGCGGTTCAAGACGCACCACAGAGAGCTTCGAACCGTTCGTCGCCGAGAGTTCGGCCACGTAGTCGCCGGAGAAACGCACGCGCACAGGCTGGGGTTTTTCCAGGCCTTCATAGAACTGGAAACCACGGGTATTCAAATCGACGGTATTGCCGCTGACCGCCGCTGCGCCGGGGCCGTTGCTCACGGCTTCGCGCCGGTAGCCCAAGGCATCGAGCTCGGTGAGGAAGTCTTCCTTGCTCAGCTTCTGCCCGGTAAACAGCTCGAGCGGGCGTGCGTATACCTTGGCTGGAATGGTCCAGCGCTTGCCGGAGAACTTCTCCTGGACAATAGCGTCGAGGTAAACCGCAAATCCGGCGAGCACCACGAGGCCGACCAGACTGAGTTTAAGGGCCCAGCCCAGCCAGGGGCTCAGGCCCTTGGAAGGTGGTTTTTTAGGGGTGCGGGGGGATCGAGTACGAGTCATGGGCGCGGATTATACGCACTTTATTCATACTCAACAGAAGCCCTCCGAGGTTTGCGTCGGGCGGACTTGCGGCCATAATGTCGGCCTTGAATTTTCCCAGCCTCTGAAGGATCGCCTGTGAGCCAGTCACTGATCGCTGCCCTGCAAAACCCGGCCCTCTACCCGCATCCCGTAGACGCTTTCCAGGTTATCGAGACCCATATCTCCTGGGTCATCCTCACGGGCCCTTTTGCTTATAAAGTGAAGAAACCGATGAACTTCGGCTTCCTCGACTTCACCAGCCTCGATGCACGGGAACATTTCTGCGCAGAAGAGCTGCGTCTGAACCAGCGTCTGACGCAGGATTTGTATCTGGACGTGTTGCCGATTACCGGCAGCGCCGAAGCACCACAACTGGGCGGTGACGGCCCGGTCATCGAATACGCGTTGAAAATGCGTCAGTTCCCACAGAGCGGGTTGCTCAGCACCCTGCAAGCCAACGGCGAATTGACCACGGCGCACATTGACGAGATGGCCGCGCAAATCGCTCAGTTCCACCTCAACGCGCCAAAAGTGCCTGCCGAGCACGAAGCCGGCACCCCGGATGCCGTTATGGCGCCGGTACGCCAGAACTTCGAGCAGATTCGCCCGTTTCTCAGCGACAAGACTGACCTGCTGCAACTCGACGCCCTGCAAGCCTGGGCCGAAAGCAGCTTCGAACGCCTCAAGCCGCTGTTCGCCCAGCGCAAGGCCGACGGTTTTATCCGCGAATGCCACGGCGACATCCACTTGGGCAACGCCACCGTGATCGACGGCAAGGTCGTGATCTTCGACTGCATCGAGTTCAACGAACCGTTCCGCTTCACCGACGTGTATGCCGACACCGGCTTCCTGGCGATGGACCTGGAAGACCGCGGGCTGAAATCCCTGGCACGTCGTTTCATCAGCCAGTACCTGGAGCTGACCGGCGATTACCAGGGGCTGGAACTGCTGAATTTCTATAAAGCCTATCGCGCATTGGTTCGCGCCAAGGTCAGCCTGTTCAGCATGCCCGCCGACGCCACCCCGGTGCAGCGCGCGACTACCCTGCGGCAGTACCGCAATTACGCCAACCTGGCGGAAAGCTACAGCACCATTCCTTCGCGCTTCCTTGCCATCACCCACGGTGTTTCTGCCGTCGGCAAGAGCCACGTGGCCATGCGCCTGGTGGAAGCGTTGGGCGCCATTCGCCTGCGTTCCGATGTCGAGCGCAAACGCCTGTTCGGCGAGCAAACCGTGCCAAATGATCCACAGGCCGGCATTTACAGTGCCGACGCCAGCGCCGCGACTTACGCCCGCCTGCATGAGATTGCCACGGTGATCCTGCGTGCCGGCTTCCCGGTGGTGATCGATGCCACTTACCTCAAGCGCGAGCAGCGCGACGGTGCGGCGAAAATCGCCGAAGCCACCGGCGCACCTTTCCTGATTCTTGATTGCAATGCCCCGCAAGCAGTGATCGAGAGCTGGCTGGCCCTGCGCCAGGCCGATAAAAAGGATCCGTCTGACGCCAACCTGGCCGTTATCGAGGCTCAGCAAGCCACTCGTGAAGCGCTGACGCCAGCAGAAATCCTCTGCAGCAAACGCGTACAGACCAATGAAAGCGGGACCCTCGACACCGTTGTCGCGCAGATTCGCCAACGCCTGCCGGGCCTGTAAAAAGTATTTCAGCCGTGAAGCCTTCGCCGGCTTCACGGCTGTCAAATAGTGGCACTATACTGGCGTCATAAAACCAACAGGTGATGCGACATGAGCCAGCCCAAACTTCTCGACACCCCACTTTATGCCTTGCTGCACAAAGACGACATCACAGGTTTCAATAACGAGCGCCCCAAAGACGGCACGATCGATATGGTCGGCGGGGATTTCCGTGGTCTGGACTTGCGTGAACTGAACGCCGACCGCGTCGATTTTACCGATGCCTACTTCCGCTCCGCCGACTTGCGCGGCATCGACTTTCGCAACTCAAACCTGGAAGGCGCAAGCCTCGCCCACGCGCAAATCTCCGGTGCTTACTTTCCGCCTGAGCTGAGTGCGGACGAGATCCTGATGTCGATGAATTTCGGTACACGCCTGCGGTATCGCACCCGCTGACACCCGCAGCACCTCCTCGAAACGACACAATCCCTGTGGGGAGCGAGCTTGCTCCCACAGGGATTGCGTTGCCTTCCTCTACCGCGTTCGCGGACTTTCGCACAGCTTCCAGTACTTTCCTCTTAGAAGCTTTTGCGTCGAAACCGACCAAACAATCACGCTTTTCCTACTGATGGCTACACTCCTCAGAAGCTTGCCCACGCACCATTCGGCCATCGCAAGGAGGCTTGATGAATGATGAACTGCAACACCTGAAGAATCTTGGCAAGACGTCGGCGCAGTGGCTGCATGCCGTGGGCATCCACAGCGCCTCGGACTTGCGTCGCCTGGGGGCGGTGGACGCTTATCGGGCCGTGCGCACGCGCGGGTTTCGAGCGTCCAAGGTGTTGTTGTATGCGATAGAAGGTGCATTGATGGACGTGCACTGGAACGACATTCCCGCCGAGCGCAAGGAAGCCCTGAACAAACAGCTGGAAGCTATTTCGTCACGCCACAAGAATTGAAACGACACAGCAGCCATACACCTGCTGGAGCCAACTGACTCAACAAACAGCCTGAAACCCAATGATTACGGGCGTTTCCGGCGAGGGACCGACGAATTTCAAATAAATCGAAAATCAGCGGTTGACTTGGTAATGAGAATCGCTATTATTATCACAACTGGTCGCGAGACTGGTCGATATTTGAAAAGCCCTTGGTTCGGACTCTCAGATATCTCCTCATCAGGCTAATCACGGTTATTTGACCCGGCTCTTGCCGGGTCTTTTTTTGCCTGTGGAAAAGTCGTCCTCTACTTGCCGAACTGCTTACGCATCTGCGCGCAGTAATCCGGCGTCGCGGTGGCAGGCGTGTACCAGACGTAATCGGCCATTGCCGCCGTCACCTCACTGCCCTGCTGCGCCAACATCAACACCCTCGGAGCCTCGGGCGCTCCCAGATCAAGCACATGGATCGGCACGCCGATATCCTTACGCGCGTGGTAAGCCCCGGCGAACAGTAAAGAAGGCGTTGGCGCTGCCAGTAACCGCTCGGTCATCCGCCGATCACGTTGCTGCTGGACCGCCAGCATGGCCGGCATTTGCGATTCCGGCAGCAGACCGCAGTGAACGTCGCTGATTTGCGCCAGCAACGCGTCCTTGACCGAAGCAGCGTTGGAGCGCGAGCCGTTTAATGTCGGAGGGTTGGCGTAGACAGAACGGATTTCAAGCGTGTCCAGATTGGCCGCCAGCAGCGGGTACGGTTGAGTCAGGGCGAATCGTACGATCGGCCCGTATAGATTCCAGTCCCAACCAGACTGCCAGGCCAATGCACCGGGCAAATCCGCCGGTGGCGTCGAGGCATGGCGAATGTCGTCGACGCGCAGCTGTTGATCCGGCGTGAGCATTTCCAGCAGCAGACTGCCTTGCGGCCGCTGCTCCCCCAGCGACTGCAATAACCACAGCTGCAATGCATGGTGATCGCGACTGTCATGCTGCTCACCGACAATCAGCCTCGAAGGCTCCTGCAACCGCTTAACCAGTTGCTGCGGCGTGAGGGTCTGGCCGCTGCGCAAGTCGCGAATCTCACCCGTGATCGGTGGCGGCACCGAAGCATGCTGACAGGCCCCCAGAAACAGCACGGCCAGCATCAAAATCCCACGCATCTTCTTATCCCTATGAAAAAGTCAGCGGGCGATGATCAGCGGATGCCCACGCTCCGGGTGCTGTTGCACCAGCACTTCCAACCCGAACACGGCCTTGAGCGGCTCCGGGCGCAACACTTGCTCGGGCGTGTCGAGCGCCACCGGGCGACCGCCTTCGAGCAGTAACAAGCGATCACAATAGCGCGCCGCCAGGTTCAGATCATGCAGGATCACCAGCACCGCCGCGCCGCGATCGGCGAACTCGCGCACCGCTTGCAAGGTGGTGTGCTGGTGCAAGGGGTCGAGCATCGAGGTCGGCTCATCGAGCAACAGTGTTTGCCCGGCCTCCCCCGGCCAGAGTTGCGCCAGCACTCGCGCCAGGTGCACCCGCTGCCGTTCGCCACCGGACAACGCCAGATAGCTGCGCCCGCTCAGGTGTCCGGCATCGGCAGCGCGCAGTGCGGCGGCGACGATTTCATCGTCCCGCACCCGACCACTCTGATGAGGCAAGCGGCCCATGCCGACCACTTCTTCGACGCGAAAGGCGAAGTCCAGGGTCGATACTTGCGGCAACACGGCCAAACGTTGCGCGCGCAGTGCGCCGGTCCAGTCACTTAACTCGCGCTCATCGAGCCAGACGCTGCCGTGATCAGCCTTCAACTCGCCACACAAGGCGCCGAGCAAAGTGCTTTTGCCGGCGCCATTAGGTCCCAGCACACCGAGGACTTCGCCCGGCTTGAGTTCCAGCGTGATGTCCGCCAGGACGATCTTTCGCCCACGACGGATTTGCAGATTATGCGATCGCAACATCAGGCACGCCCTCTGAGCAGCAGATACAGAAAGAACGGCGCACCGATGAAGGCCGTGACGATCCCGATCGGTAACTCGGCCGGCGCCAGTGCCAGTCGCGCCACCAGATCGGCGAACAACAGAAGACTCGCCCCCGCCAGCACAGACGCCGGCAACAGCACCCGATGATCGGGACCGGCCAGCAATCGCACCAGGTGCGGCACCACCAGACCGACAAACCCGATCATCCCCGCCGCCGCAACCGCCGCACCGACACCCAGCGCCGTGCAGAACACCAGTTGACGCTTGAGCCCTTCAACATCAATGCCCAGGTGACCCGCCTCCGATTCACCCAGCAGCAATGCATTCAAGGCCTTGGCCCGACGCGGCAACCAGAGCGCCACACCGGCACTCACCAGCAATAACGGCCAGAGCCGCGAATAGCTGGCGCCGTTGAGGCTGCCGAGGTTCCAGAACGTCAGGGTGCGCAGGGTCGCGTCGTCCGCCAGATAAGTGAACAGTCCCACTGCCGAACCCGCCAGCGCCGTCAGCGCGATACCCGCCAACAGCATGGTCGCCACGTTGGTCTGCCCGTTGCGCCGACCCAGTCGATACACCAGCGCCGTCAAACCGAGGCCGCCCAGAAACGCACACAGCGATAACAGATAAGGCCCGAAGGATTCCGGTAGACCACCGAACACCGAGCCACCGACGATCGCAATCGCCGCGCCCAAGGCGGCGCCACTGGACACACCCACCAACCCCGGATCCGCCAGAGGGTTACGAAACAGTCCCTGCATCGCCACGCCGGACAGTGCCAAAACCCCGCCCACGGCCAAACCCAGTAACGTACGCGGCAGGCGAATCTGCCCGAGGATCAGTTCGGCCTGCTCCAGCCCATCGGGCGCGATGGGCAACCCGATCAACCGCAACGCCGCGCGCAAGGTATCCAGCAGCGGCAAACTCACCGGCCCCAGCGCCAGCGACAGCCAGATCGCCAACAAACACAGTATGCTCAGGCCAATAAACAGCACTCGCGGTTTAACCAGAATGGTCATTGGCCGGCCGTACCGGGGTAGAAACCGTCAGAGAGTTTTTTCAACGCCTCAGGCAAACGCGGCCCGAGACCGCCCACCAGCAGGGTCGGATCGAGTTCCATGACTCGCCCATCCTTGACCGCGCGGGTCGAGGACAGAATCGGATTTTCCTTGAACAACGCCGCGCGCGCCGCCTCGCCAGTCAACGCCCGGTCGGCGAACACCAGCACGTCCGGATCGAGACTGATCAGCGACTCATTAGAAAAGGGTTTGTAGCCGGTATGCGTTGCCAGGTTGTGCCCACCCGCCTGTTGCACCAACCAATCGGCAGCGGTGTCCTTGCCGGCGATCAGCGGTTTGCCGCCCGCATGGCCGAGCAATAACAGCACGCCCGGTGATTTTTCCTTCAACTGCGCCCGGGTAACCCGGATCTTTTGCTGATCGAGTTGCTCCTGGTAAGCCTGAAACAACTGCGAAGCCCGATCCTCCGCACCAAGCAACTGGCCCAAATGCTGGAGATTGCCCTGCAACGTCAACAGATCCGGCTGGGCCGAGAACTGTTCGATCTGCACGCCCGCGCTACGAACTTGCGAAAGCACCGGCGGCGGCCCCATTTCTTCGGTGCCGATCAGAATCTGCGGGCGCAAGCTCAAGATCCCTTCCGCCGAGAGTTGCCGCTGGTAACCGATGCTCGGCAATGCCTTGAGGGATTGCGGGTGCTGGCTGGTGGTGTCGACGCCCACCAGTTTTGATTCAGCGCCCAGCGCGCTGACCCACTCCGACAACGCGCCACCGGCACTGACCCAACGTTGTGGCAACTCGGCCGCTGCGGCGTGAAGACTGACGATGAGTCCGACACAAAGCGCAGCAACGCGGGTACTCAGGCGCATAAACAGCTTCCTTTAAAGGTTTTCCCGGGCATCGGGATGCCAAGCCAAGTATCCTCGGCCTCTGGCATCTGCACCCGACGGGCGAAGCGGCCATTTGATAATTGTTTGCATTTGCACGTCAAGTACAGACGTTTCCTACGACGCGCGGCGATATTTGAGGATAGACATGAAGTTTCTGTGTGCTGGCATTGAGCTGGCCGATGCCAGCAGCCGTGGATTCGACATCGACGGCCAAAAACTCTTTGCCGTGCGCCGGGGCGGCCAGGTTTACGTCTACATCAATCGCTGTCCGCACCGTGGTGTCGGGCTGGAATGGAAGCCCGACCAGTTCCTCGACCCCAGCAACAGCCTGATCCAGTGCGCCACCCACGGCGCCCTGTTTCTGATCGAGGATGGCGAATGCGTCGCCGGCCCATGCGCCGGACAATCCCTGACCCGCGTCCCGTGCCGCGAAGATGAGCAAGGGATCTGGGTCAGTCTTTAACCGTGTAGCAACACGTCCAGACGCCGGTCGACCACCATCTCTTCGTGGCTCAACCGCACGCCGTACGCCAGCACTTCAACCCCACAGGCTACCGCCTCATGCAGCGCGTCGGCGTAGGCCGAATCGATTTCTTTTGCCGGACGTACAGCGTCGATGCCGGTGAGGTTCACGCAATACAGCTGCACCGCACGGATCCCGTCCCGGGCCAGATGGGCCAATTCGCGCAAGTGCTTGGCCCCGCGCTGGGTCACCGCATCGGGAAATGCCGCGACCAATGTCCCGTCGAAGCCCAGGGTGACGCTTTTAACTTCGACATAGGCCGGCCCGCTCGGGTAATCGAGACGGAAATCGATGCGGCTGCTTTCCTGACCGTAGGCCACTTCGCGTTTTAGCTCAGTAAAACCGTTCAGTTCGGTGATGACGCCGGCCCGCAGTGCTTCCTCGATCAAACCGTTGGCGCGTCCGGTGTTCACGCAAAACAGGCGGCCCTGCGGGGTTTCGCCGACCTCCCACGTGCCAGGCAGTTTGCGTTTGGGGTCATTTGAGCGACTGAACCAGACCTGCCCGCCCTCGACCTGACAATTAAGCATCGAGCCGGTATTCGGGCAGTGAATGGTCAGCAACTCGCCGGTAACGGTCTCGATATCGGCGAGAAAACGCTTGTAACGACGGATCAGGCGACCTTCTTCAAGTGGAGGATGAAAGCGCATCAGCCTTGCCAGCTCCGCAGACCACGAGCAATCCGCTCAACCGCTTCCTGCAAGCGTGGCAGGCTTTGGGTGTAGGCAAACCGCACATGATGCCCGGCCTGATATCGCCCGAAATCCAGGCCCGGAGTGATCGCGACGTGCTCGGTCTCGAGGAAATACCGGCAGAACGCGAAGGCATCGCCGCCGAACTTGCTGATATCCGCGTACAAGTAGAACGCCCCTTCCGGCTCCACGGCGATGCCGAAGCCCAGTTCTCGCAAGGCTGGCAGCAGGAAGTCGCGACGGCGACCGAACTCGGCGCGACGCTCTTCGAAAATCGCGATGGTAGCAGGCTCGAAACAGGCCAGTGCAGCGTGTTGGGCCATGCTCGGGGCGCTGATGTAAAGATTCTGCGCCAGTTTTTCTAGTTCACTGACCGCCGCTTCCGGCGCCACCAGCCAACCGAGTCGCCAACCAGTCATGCCGAAATACTTCGAAAAACTATTCAGCACAAAGGCGTCGTCATCGACTTCCAGCACGCTGGCCGCATCGGTGCCGTACGTCAGACCGTGATAGATCTCATCGACCACCAGATGGCCGTGGCGCTCCTTGATGGCGGCAGACAGGCCCGCCAGCTCGTCTCGCGTCAGGATCGTCCCGGTCGGGTTGGCGGGCGATGCGACCAGCGCGCCGACGCTGTCGTGATCCCAATGGCGGGCCACCAGGTCTGGCGTCAGTTGATAGCGCACGTCCGGGCCGACCGGCACCAATTGCGCCGCGCCTTCGACCAGCCGCAGGAAATGCCGGTTGCACGGATAACCCGGATCCGCCAGCAGCCAGTGTTTGCCGGGGTCCACCAACAAGGCACTGGCCAGCAGCAGCGCGCCGGAACCGCCCGGTGTAATGAGGATTCGCCGTGGGTCGATGTTCAGGCCATAGCGCTGCTGATAGAAACCGGAAATGGCCTCGCGCAACTCGGGAATGCCGCGCGCCGCGGTGTAGCGGGTTTTCCCCGCCGTCAGCGCCGCCTGGCCGGCCTGAATGATCGGCTCGGCCGTGGTGAAGTCCGGCTCGCCGATTTCCAGGTGGATCACGTCATGACCGGCGGCCTGCAATTCATTGGCCCGCGCCAGCAGCGCCATGACATGGAAAGGTTCGATCGCGCGACTGCGGGCACTGTAGGGCTGAGCCATTGGCCTTCCTTCAACGGGGAAAAAAACTGATTCTACCCAACCGTCGGAACGAGCGAGAACCTAAAGCGGTCAGAGCCGTTATATCCCTGGCTGTAAACGACTCAAGCGTGTGCCCCAGGTTTGACTAAAATCAATAATTGATCAGGTCTCCAGCACCACCAGACAAGGCTTTGCAATCATTTGCAAGCACCTTGGGCCACTACCTCGACATCCGGGAGTAGCGCGGTCCGATTTGATCTGGTAAGTTCGCCCGCTTGCAGCCGCAGGGCCGGCAGGTGTCGGTGATGGAGCAATCCTGCGCAATGGATTACAAGAGTAGAGGCGGTCCATTTCATGCCCACCCAAGCAAAGCAGCAAAACCAGTCGATCAGCGGTTTCGAACCCTACAAAGAAGTGAAGGGTGAGGAATACATGGGCAAGCCCATGCGCGCTCACTTCACCAAGATCCTGAACAAGTGGAAACAGGACTTGATGCAGGAAGTCGACCGTACGGTTGATCACATGAAGGACGAAGCGGCCAACTTCCCGGACCCGGCAGACCGTGCCAGCCAGGAAGAAGAATTCAGCCTTGAGCTGCGTGCCCGCGACCGCGAGCGCAAGTTGATCAAGAAGATCGACAAGACGCTGCAACTGATCGAAGACGAAGAATATGGCTGGTGCGAGTCCTGCGGCGTCGAGATCGGCGTCAAGCGGCTGGAAGCCCGCCCTACCGCCGACATGTGCGTTGACTGCAAGACCCTGGCGGAAATCAAGGAAAAGCAAGTCGGCAAGTAACATCGACTTGAACGAAGAAACGGAGCGTGCGAACGCTCCGTTTTTGTTTCTGATATTTGCTGATATTTGTTGCGTCTTCGGAATTGCCTTCGCGAGCAAGCTTCGCTCCTACAGAGGCTGGTGAGATTTCCTGTAGGAGCGAAGCTTGCTCGCGAAGGCGGCTTCACGCCATGCTCAAAACGATTGGACAGCCTGACATCGCCTTATGACCGCCATCGCCTCCCCCACCTACATCGGGCGCTTTGCACCCACGCCCAGTGGCCATTTGCATTTCGGTTCGCTGGTCGCCGCGCTGGCCTCGTACCTCGACGCCCGCTCGGTGGGTGGCCGCTGGCTGATGCGCATGGAAGACCTCGATCCGCCCCGGGAAGAACCGGGTGCCCAGGCGGCCATTCTCAAGGCGCTGGAAAGCTACGGTTTCGAGTGGGACGGCGACATGGTCCGCCAGAGTGACCGGCACGACGCCTACGCCGAAGTGCTCAATCGCCTGTTCAATCACGGCCTGGCCTACGCCTGCACCTGCTCGCGCAAACAACTGGAGCCGTATCACGGGATTTATCCGGGGCTGTGCCGCAACGCCGGCCACGGCACCGAAGACGCCGCGATTCGCCTGCGCGTGCCGGAACTGGAATACCACTTCATCGACCGGGTCCAGGGCGAATACCGCCAACACCTGGGACGGGAAGTCGGCGACTTCGTGATCCGCCGCCGCGACGGACTCTACGCCTATCAACTGGCGGTGGTCCTCGACGACGCCTGGCAAGGCATTACCGATATCGTCCGTGGCGCCGACCTGCTCGACTCGACACCACGACAGCTGTACCTGCAAGAACTGCTCGGCCTGCCCCAACCGCGTTATCTGCATATTCCGCTGATTACCCAGCCCGATGGCCACAAGCTCGGCAAGTCCTACCGTTCGCCGCCGCTGACCGAAGACCAGGCGACGCCCCTGCTACTGCGGGCCTTGCGCGCATTGGGGCAGAATCCAGGCGCCGAACTGGCTTACGCGACACCACGGGAAGTGTTGAACTGGGGCATCGCCCACTGGGATGCGCTGTTGATCCCGCGCACACTCAACCTGCCCGAAGCGCAACTACAGTGATCACACTTGCAGTGGCGCGCCCATCCGTTACCATCGCCGCACGTTTTCGGGCACGCGCATAAAGAAGAGAGGCCGGGATGTACATCTATCGCTTGGTCCTGCTCCTGGTAGTGGGGATTTACCTGTTCTCCCCGGCCATCATGGATTGGTGGATCGACGCCACTGGCGCCTGGTATCGCCCTTATCTGCTCTGGCTGATTCTGATCGTCGTGACCTTCATCCTGCAGAGCCAAAAAGATGCCGATGAGCTTTAGCCTGACCCAGATGATCCTGATCAGCGCCGCGTACCTGGCGGTGTTGTTCGGCGTAGCCTGGGTCAGCGAACGGGGCATGATCCCCCGGGCGATCATTCGCCACCCGCTGACTTACACCCTGTCGCTTGGGGTCTACGCCAGTGCGTGGGCGTTTTATGGCACGGTCGGTCTGGCCTATCAGTACGGCTACGGTTTCCTGTCCAGCTATCTTGGGGTTTCCGGGGCATTTTTGCTGGCGCCGGTGTTGCTGTATCCGATTCTGAAGATCACTCGCACCTATCAGTTATCGTCCCTGGCCGACTTGTTCGCGTTCCGGTTCCGCAGCACCTGGGCCGGTGCACTCACCACGATCTTCATGCTGATCGGCGTGTTGCCGTTGCTGGCCTTGCAGATTCAGGCGGTAGCCGACTCCATCGGCATTCTCACCCGCGAGCCGGTGCAGCATCGCGTGGCCTTGAGCTTCTGCGCACTGATTACGCTGTTCACGATTTTCTTCGGCTCGCGCCACATCGCCACCCGCGAGAAGCATGAAGGCCTGGTGTTCGCGATTGCGTTCGAATCGGTGATCAAGCTGATCGCCATTGGCGGTGTCGGCCTGTATGCGTTGTACGGCGTGTTCGACGGTCCGCAACAGCTGGAATTGTGGCTGCTGCAAAACCAGACCGCCCTCGCCGCCCTGCACACACCGTTGCAGGAAGGCCCGTGGCGCACGCTGCTACTGGTGTTCTTCGCCTCGGCGATTGTGATGCCGCACATGTACCACATGACGTTTACCGAAAACCTCAACCCGCGCTCGCTGGTCAGTGCGAGCTGGGGCTTGCCGCTGTTCCTGCTGCTGATGAGCCTGGCCGTACCGTTGATTCTCTGGGCCGGCCTGAAGCTCGGCGCCACCACCAATCCGGAATATTTCACGCTGGGCATCGGCATTGCCGCCAACAACAAAGCCCTGGCGCTATTGGCCTACGTCGGCGGATTGTCGGCGGCGAGCGGCTTGATCATCGTCACCACCCTGGCGTTGTCCGGAATGGCGCTGAACCATCTGGTGCTGCCGCTCTATCAGCCGCCGGCCGAAGGCAATATCTACCGCTGGCTGAAGTGGACCCGCCGGGCCTTGATCGTCGCGATCATCATGGCCGGTTACGGTTTCTACCTGCTGCTGGGGGCGGAACAAGACCTGGCAAACCTGGGCATCGTCGCCTTCGTCGCCACCCTGCAATTCCTGCCGGGCGTACTCTCGGTTCTGTATTGGCCAACCGCCAACCGCCGCGGTTTCATTGCCGGTTTGCTCGCGGGGATCCTGGTGTGGCTGGTGACCATGCTGCTGCCGCTGGTCGGCAACCTGCAGGGCTTCTACATTCCGCTGTTGAACATGATCTACGTGCTGGACGACACCAGTTGGCACATGGCGGCGATCGCCTCGCTGGCTGCCAACGTGCTGATGTTCACCCTGATCTCGCTGTTCACCAATGCCAGCAGCGAAGAGGCCAGCGCCGCCGAGGCCTGCGCCGTGGACAACGTGCGTCGCCCGCAACGCCGCGAATTGCACGCCGCCTCGCCTCAGGAATTCGCCACGCAACTGGCCAAGCCGTTGGGCGCGAAAGCCGCACAGAAAGAAGTCGAACAGGCCCTGCGCGATCTTTATCTGCCGTTCGATGAACGCCGGCCTTATGCCTTGCGCCGTCTGCGCGACCGGATCGAAGCCAACCTCTCCGGCCTGATGGGGCCGAGCGTGGCCCAGGACATGGTCGAGACCTTCCTGCCTTATAAGGCCGGTGGCGAAAACTACGTCACCGAGGACATCCACTTCATCGAAAGTCGTCTTGAGGACTACCACTCGCGCCTGACCGGCCTTGCCGCCGAACTCGATGCCCTGCGCCGCTATCACCGCCAGACTCTGCAAGAATTGCCGATGGGCGTCTGCTCGCTGGCCAAGGACCAGGAAATCCTCATGTGGAACAAAGCCATGGAGGAGCTGACCGGGATTGCCGCGCAGCGTGTGGTCGGTTCGCGCCTGAGCACCATTGCCGATCCGTGGAAACAGCTGCTGCAAGGCTTCATCAATCTGCCGGACGAGCATTTGCACAAACAGCATTTGGCCCTCGACGGCCAGACTCGCTGGCTCAACCTGCACAAAGCAGCGATCGACGAACCGCTCGCGCCGGGTAACAGTGGCCTGGTGCTGCTGGTGGAAGACCTGACCGAAACGCAGATGCTCGAAGACAAACTGGTGCACTCCGAGCGCCTGGCCAGTATCGGTCGACTCGCCGCGGGCGTGGCCCATGAAATCGGCAACCCGATCACTGGCATCGCGTGCCTGGCGCAGAACCTGCGCGAAGAGCGCGAAGACGACGGCGAGCTGAAAGAAATCAGCGGGCAGATCCTCGAGCAGACCAAACGCGTGTCGCGCATCGTGCAGTCGCTGATGAGTTTCGCCCACGCCGGCAGCCATCAGCACAGCGACGAGCCCGTCTGTCTGGCCGAAGTGGCCCAGGACGCGATCGGCCTGCTGGCCCTGAACCGACGCAATTTCGAAGTGCAGTTCTACAACCTGTGCGACCCCGATCACTGGGTCGAAGGCGATCCGCAGCGACTCGCCCAAGTGTTGATCAACCTGCTCTCAAATGCCCGTGACGCCTCGCCTCCCGGCAGTGCGGTGCGGGTCAAAAGCGAAGCCGGCGAACACACGGTCGATCTGATCGTGGAAGACGAAGGCAGCGGCATTCCGCAGAACATCATGGACCGATTGTTCGAACCTTTCTTCACCACCAAGGACCCTGGCGAAGGCACCGGTCTGGGCCTTGCACTGGTCTATTCCATCGTTGAAGAGCATTATGGACAAATCACCATCGACAGCCCGGCTGATGTTCAAAGCCAACGCGGCACCCGTATCCGGGTGACCTTGCCGCGTCATGTCGAAGCGACGTCCGCTGTGAACTGAGACCGTCGAGAGTATCGAATCAATGCCGCACATTTTGATCGTCGAAGACGAAACCATTATCCGCTCCGCCTTGCGCCGCCTGCTGGAACGTAACCAGTACCAGGTCAGCGAAGCCGGTTCAGTGCAGGAAGCACAAGAACGCTTCACCATTCCCACGTTCGACCTGATCGTCAGCGACCTGCGTCTGCCGGGCGCGCCGGGCACCGAGTTGATCAAACTCGGCCAGGGCACTCCGGTGCTGATCATGACCAGCTACGCCAGCCTGCGTTCGGCCGTCGACTCGATGAAAATGGGCGCGGTCGACTATATCGCCAAGCCTTTCGATCACGATGAAATGCTCCAGGCCGTTGCACGCATCCTGCGCGACCGCCAATCGGTGCAAGCCAGCGGTGAGCCGGTCACTGCCGGCAAAGCAACCAATGGTGCGGCGAAACCGGGTATCGATAACAGCAATGGCGAAATCGGCATCATTGGCTCCTGCCCGCCGATGCAGGATCTGTACAGCAAGATCCGCAAAGTCGCGCCGACCGATTCCAATGTCCTGATCCAGGGCGAATCCGGCACCGGTAAAGAACTGGTGGCGCGCGCCCTGCACAACCTGTCCAAGCGTGCCAAGGCACCGATGATTTCGGTGAACTGCGCGGCCATTCCGGAAAGCCTGATCGAGTCCGAGCTGTTCGGCCACGAAAAAGGCGCATTCACTGGCGCCAGCGCCGGGCGTGCCGGTCTGGTGGAAGCGGCTGACGGCGGCACGTTGTTCCTCGACGAAATCGGCGAATTGCCACTGGAAGCCCAGGCCCGCCTGCTGCGCGTATTGCAGGAAGGCGAAATTCGCCGGGTCGGTTCGGTACAGTCGCAGAAAGTCGATGTACGCCTGATCGCCGCCACTCACCGGGACCTCAAGAGCCTGGCGAAGATCGGCCAGTTCCGTGAAGACTTGTATTACCGCCTCCACGTAATCGCCCTGAAACTGCCGGCCCTGCGCGAACGCGGCGCGGACGTCAATGAAATCGCCAATGCCTTCCTGGCGCGGCAGAGCGCGCGGGTCAACCGCACCGACCTGAAATTCGCCCCGGATGCCGAACAGGCGATTCGTCACTATTCCTGGCCGGGTAACGTTCGTGAGCTGGAAAACGCCGTCGAGCGTGCAGTCATCCTGTGCGAGAGCCCGGAGATTTCCGCCGAACTGCTGGGGATCGACATCGAACTGAGCGACCTGGAAGACGACGACTTCATCGGCCTGCCGCCACAACAAGGCAGCGCCGCCGGCAACAATAGCCATGAGCCCACCGAAGACCTGTCGCTGGAAGACTACTTCCAGCACTTCGTCCTCGAGCATCAGGACCACATGACCGAAACCGAGCTCGCACGCAAACTCGGCGTGAGCCGCAAATGCCTGTGGGAACGCCGTCAGCGCCTGGGCATCCCACGGCGCAAGACCGGGGTGGCCAGCGAGAGCTGAACCGCACCTGTCTGATGGGTGGGTAACACGTGACATGGTGGAAAAACTGTTACCTCAGGTTTTTCACGTAACAGAAGCCGGGGCTTACGGTAACGAAGCCCCGGCTTTTTTTCGCCCTGATGAAACCCGCCAAGCGACCTAACCCCTTGTTTTACTGGGCTTCACAAAAGTTGGCACGCACCCTGCTATATGTTTGGTACAAGAACAATAACAAGCAACGTACAAGACAATAAAAATAAGACGTATCGACTCACGCACAATAAAAACAAGACGGCGAGAGGCGCAGCTAACTGATTCTTTTGGAGAGGCGTTGTATTTGGGGCTTGCCCCACGACCAGGCCGAGAACAACAAAAACTGTCAAAAGACAGAGCCTGAACTGGTTGGATCGCAAGATCACTGCAACACAGCGACCAAAGCAATCCGTTTGCTCTTGGCTCCCGATTGGGAGGGTCATGAAGGAAAAGCTTCATGGCGTGGGCACTTAACAAAAACAAAAAGCCCGAATCAATAATAAAAATAGAGCATGCAACTACTTCTTGGGGAGCTTCGGCTCCCCTTGTGGTTTCTGCGATTCAGAAATCGCGCCCTGCCGGCGTAGGAGCGAGCTTGCTCGCGAAAACCCCGAGGGCGGCGCTGGGCATCTGATTTACGCGTTATCGTTCACGACCATCGCGAGCAAGCTCGCTCCTACAAGCCCCACAGCTCAAATCTGCTGTGTCCTACACCATCCCCCCACTAAATGCTAGAATCCCCGCCCATCATGCGGTCATTCTTCGTTATGGCCGAACATTCCTTCAAACAGTGCATCCCATGCTGAAGAAGTTGTTCCAGTCATTCCGTTCTCCCAAGCGTCATACGCAACACATTCGCAGTACGCCTGAAGTGCTCAACAGCGGCCAACATTCGCTGCAAAAGGCCCAATTCAGCCGTTATGCGGTGAATATCGTCGAACGCCTGCAGAACGCCGGTTACCAGGCTTACCTGGTCGGCGGTTGCGTGCGCGACATGCTGCTGGGCATCACGCCGAAAGATTTCGACGTCGCCACCAGTGCCACCCCTGAGCAAGTACGAGCCGAATTCCGCAACGCGCGGATCATCGGTCGTCGCTTCAAGCTGGTGCACATCCACTTCGGTCGCGAAATCATTGAAGTCGCGACCTTTCGCGCCAACCACCCGCAAAACGATGAAGAGGAAGACAGCAACCAGTCTTCCCGCAACGAGAGTGGGCGCATCCTGCGCGATAACGTCTACGGTACGCTGGAAGAAGACGCGCAACGCCGCGACTTCACCATCAACGCCTTGTATTACGATCCGGTCAGCGAGCGCATCCTCGACTACGCCAACGGCGTACACGACATCCGCAATCACCTGATCCGCCTGATCGGCGATCCAAAGCAGCGCTATCAGGAAGACCCGGTACGGATGCTGCGAGCCGTGCGTTTCGCCGCCAAGCTGAATTTCGGCATCGAGAAACACAGCGCCGCACCGATCCGCGACCTGGCACCGATGCTGCGTGAGATCCCGTCGGCCCGCCTGTTCGAAGAAGTGCTCAAGCTGTTCCTCTCCGGGCATGCCGCGGACACCTTCGAGATGCTGGTCGACCTGCAATTGTTCGATCCGTTGTTCCCGGCCAGTGCCCAGGCGCTGGAATACAACCCGACGTACACCCACACGCTGATCAGCGAAGCCCTGATCAACACTGACCTGCGGATCAAACAGAACAAACCGGTGACCCCGGCGTTCCTGTTTGCTGCGCTGCTGTGGCCTGCCCTGCCGGCCCGCGTGTTGCGCCTGCAAGAGCGTGGCATGCCGCCGATTCCGGCGATGCAGGAAGCGGCGCACGAGTTAATTGCCGAGCAGTGCCAGCGGATTGCGATTCCGAAACGTTTCACCATGCCGATCCGCGAGATCTGGGACATGCAGGAACGCCTGCCACGCCGCAGCGGCAAGCGTGCCGACCTGTTGCTGGACAACCCGCGGTTCCGTGCCGGTTACGACTTCCTGCTGCTGCGCGAAAGCGCCGGTGAGCAGACCGATGGCCTCGGTGAATGGTGGACGGACTATCAGGACGCCAACGACAGCGAGCGCCGCGACATGATCCGCGACCTCAGCGGCAAGGACGAAGGCACTGGCGCTCCACGCAAACGCCGCCGCAGCGGTGGCGCCAAACGCAAACGCGCGGCCGGCGCACCGAGCGCTACGGGCGAGTAATCCATGGAACGCATCTACATCGGCATGGGCAGCAATCTGGCTGACCCCGCC
Source organism: Pseudomonas sp. NPDC086251 (assembly GCF_044746405.1). Taxonomy (NCBI): domain Bacteria; kingdom Pseudomonadati; phylum Pseudomonadota; class Gammaproteobacteria; order Pseudomonadales; family Pseudomonadaceae; genus Pseudomonas; species Pseudomonas sp. NPDC086251. The sequence continues at coordinate 58,622 of NZ_JBIVBY010000031.1, read as the reverse complement.
GAACAATTGCGCAGCGCCATCGAGGCGCTGGCGCAGTTGCCGCAGACCGAACTGGTCGGGGTTTCCGCGTTTTATCAAAGCGACTCACTGCTGCCTGGCCAACCGCGTTACACCAACGCGGTCGCCGCCCTCGACAGCACGCTCCCACCGCTGGAACTGCTGGATGCGCTGCAAGCCATCGAGAATGGACAGGGGCGCGAACGTCTTGAACGCTGGGGCCCACGCACGCTGGATCTCGACATCGTGCTGTTTGGTGACCGGTTGATCGACGAACCTCGCCTGAAAGTGCCTCACTACCATCTGCAGGAACGCGCTTTCGTTCTCTATCCACTGGCCGAACTGGCGCCTGCGGATTTGCGTCTGCCGGATGGCCGCAGCCTGAGTGATTTGCTCGCTGCCTGCCCGTTCGTCGGCCTGGAACGCCTCTCCCCAAATTGACACTTATCCCCCTGTGGGAGCGGGCTTGCTCGCGAAGGCGGTGGGTCATTTGGCATTAATGCTGACTGACACACCGCCTTCGCGAGCAAGCCCGCTCCCACATTAGTTTGTGGTGAACATGAAATTTGAAGCAAGCCCCCCAAAAGACTAAACCTGCTGAATCGCATCAGTTACCCCGGTAACACCCCACGCGTAACAACGCGGTAACACACGCAATTGACTTCCCGAGTTCTCCTCACGACTATAGGCGTCCCGCTGCCGCCAATACGGCATTACAGGGCGCAATCCAGGCCTTAAAAGCACGACAACAGACCGTGCGCCTGTATTTAACGAAGAATCACGCGCGTTACTCGCAGTAGTTTCCACAGCGCCTGAATGAGGAACTTTTCATGCCAGCCATCACCCTGACCACTCTGCAAGGTCTCAAGCAAAAAGGTGAAAAAATCACCATGCTGACCTGCTATGACGCGACCTTCGCCCACGCCTGCAATGAGGCTGGCGTCGAAGTGCTGCTGGTGGGCGACTCCCTCGGCATGGTTCTGCAAGGTCACGACAGCACCCTGCCGGTCACCACCGCGGAAATGGCTTACCACGTGGCAGCGGTCAAACGCGGCAACACCGACGCGTTGATCCTCGCCGACCTGCCCTTCATGGCCTACGCCACCCTCGAACAAACCATGACCAACAGCGCCCTGTTGATGCAGGCCGGTGCGCACATGGTCAAGGTCGAAGGCGCGCTGTGGCTGGCGGACTCGATCCGTCTGTTGGCCGAGCGCGGCATCCCGGTGTGCGCACACATGGGGTTGACGCCGCAATCGGTGAACATCCTGGGCGGTTACAAGGTCCAGGGTCGCAACGAAAACCAGGCGCGGCAGATGCGCGCCGATGCGATCGCCCTGGAGCAGGCCGGCGCGGCCATGCTGCTGCTCGAATGCGTGCCGAGTGAACTGGCGCAGGAAATCACCCAAGCGGTGAAAATCCCGGTGATCGGCATTGGTGCCGGCAGTGCCACCGACGGCCAGGTCCTGGTTCTGCACGACATGCTTGGCCTCTCGATCACTGGCCGGGTACCGAAGTTCGTGAAGAACTTCATGACCGGGCAACAGAACATTCAAGCGGCGCTTGGCGCGTACGTCTCCGAAGTCAAGGCAGCCACTTTCCCTGGTATCGAACACGGATTCTCTGCATGAACACCGTAAAAACCGTACGTGAACTGCGGGCCGCCGTGGCCCGTGCCCGCGGCGAAGGCAAGCGCATCGGCTTCGTGCCGACCATGGGCAACCTGCACAGCGGGCATGTCGCACTGGTGACCAAAGCCACCCAACGGGTGGACTTCGTGGTCGCGAGCATTTTCGTCAACCCGCTGCAATTCGGCGCCGGCGAAGACCTCGACAAATACCCGCGCACCCTCGCGGCCGATCAGGAAAAACTGCTGCAAGCCGGTTGCCACCTGCTGTTCGCGCCGACCGTCGAAGAAATGTACCCCGACGGCATGGCCGGCCAGACCCGCGTCAGTGTTCCGCAATTGTCCGAAGGCTTGTGCGGCGCCAGCCGTCCCGGGCATTTCGAGGGCGTCGCCACCGTCGTCAGCAAGCTGTTCAACATGGTCCAGCCAGACCTGGCGATCTTTGGCGAGAAAGACTTCCAGCAACTGGCGGTGATCCGCGCGCTGGTGCATGACCTGAACATGCCGATCCAGATCATCGGCGAACCGACGGTCCGTGCGGCCGATGGTTTGGCGCTGTCGTCGCGCAACGGTTTCCTCAGCGAAGAACAGCGGGCCGTTGCGCCGGTGGTCTATCGCACCCTGAACCAGATCAGTGATGCGATCAAACAGGGCGAGCGGGATTTCCCGGCGCTGATCGGCGCACAGTTCAAGCAGCTTGAAGCCGTAGGCCTGCGCCCGGATTACCTGGAAATTCGCCATGCGCAGACGTTGCGCCCGGCCACCGCGGAAGATCGAGATCTGGTGATTCTGGTGGCGGCATTCCTCGGTACGACGCGGTTGATCGACAACCTGCACCTGAACCTCGACACGCTCAACTAAACACCACAAAACCAATGTGGGAGCGGGCTTGCTCGCGAAGGCGATGTGTCAGTCAACATAAGTATTGACTGACACATCGCCTTCGCGAGCAAGCCCGCTCCCACATTAGATCGTGGCAGTTTCCACATCCGCTTGTTCCAAATTCCTTCCGTTTGTCGGGCCGCCCCTTCTTTAATGTTAAAAAAGTACAGGTCAGGGGTCAGACAAAGTCAAGACAGATCGCAGCGCGAGGGTTACTGTATTCGCCCTGTGTCATCAAATCGTGTCGACGCAGTTGACCGGACGCCCACCCGCAGCGCTCCGGTATTTTTAGTGTTCAAAAGGCCGTTCAAGTAAAAAGGAAACCCGCAGCGATGGCGTACTACCGCACTCCTCACGATGTGACCGCTCTGCCCGCCTGGCAAGCGTTGAATGACCACCGCCAAGCCATGCAGGATTTCAGCATGCGCGAAGCCTTCAATGCCGACCCGCAGCGCTTTACCCAATTCACCCTTAGCAGCTGCGGCCTGTTTCTCGATTATTCGAAAAACCTGATCAACGCCGAGACCCGCAATCTGCTGGTGGGCCTGGCCAACGAAGTCGACCTCAAGGGCGCGATCAAATCGCTGTTCGAAGGCGAAATCGTCAACTCCTCCGAAGGTCGCCCGGCCCTGCACACGGCGCTGCGCCGCCCGGTCGGCGACAAGCTGTCGGTCAACGGCGTCAACGTGATGCCTGAAGTGCACAAAGTGCTGAATCAGATCACCGACCTTGTGGGCCGTATCCACGACGGTCTGTGGCGCGGTTACACCGAGAAGCCGATCACCGACGTGGTGAACATCGGCATCGGCGGCTCGTTCCTCGGCCCTGAGCTGGTGTCCGAAGCGCTGTTGTCCTACGCCCAGAAAGGCGTGCGCTGTCACTACCTGGCGAACATCGATGGCAGTGAGTTCCACGAACTGACCATGAAGCTGCGCGCCGAGACCACGCTGTTCATCGTTTCGTCGAAATCCTTCAACACCCTCGAAACCCTGAAGAATGCCCAGGCCGCACGTGCCTGGTACCTGGCTCAGGGTGGTTCGGAAGCCGAGCTGTATCGTCACTTCATCGCCGTATCCAGTAACAATGCGGCAGCCGTGGCGTTCGGTATCCGTGAAGAGAACATCTTCCCGATGTGGGACTGGGTCGGCGGGCGTTACTCGTTGTGGTCTGCCATCGGTTTGCCGATTGCCCTGGCCATCGGCATGTCTAACTTCAAGGAACTGCTGTCCGGTGCCTACACCATGGACCAGCACTTCCAGAGCGCGCCGTTCGAACAGAACATGCCGGTGCTGCTGGCCTTGCTCGGCGTCTGGTACGGCAACTTCTGGGGCGCGCAAAGCCACGCGATCCTGCCGTATGACCACTACCTGCGCAACATCACCAAGCACTTGCAACAGTTGGACATGGAATCCAACGGCAAGAGCGTGCGCCAGGACGGTACACCCGTGTCCACCGACACCGGTCCGGTCATCTGGGGCGGCGTGGGTTGCAACGGTCAGCACGCCTATCACCAGTTGCTGCACCAGGGCAGCCAACTGATCCCGGCCGACTTCATCGTGCCGATCGTCAGCTTCAACCCGGTGTCCGACCACCACCAGTGGCTGTACGCCAACTGCCTGTCCCAGAGCCAGGCACTGATGCTGGGCAAGACCCGCGCCGAGGCCGAAGCCGAGTTGCGCGACAAGGGCATGAGCGAAGAAGACGTACAGAAACTCGCGCCACACAAGGTGATCCCGGGCAACCGTCCGAGCAACACCCTGGTGGTCGAGCGCATCAGCCCTCGTCGCCTCGGCGCACTGGTGGCGATGTACGAACACAAAGTCTTCGTGCAAAGCGTGATCTGGGGCATCAACGCCTTCGACCAATGGGGCGTGGAGCTGGGCAAAGAGCTGGGCAAAGGCGTCTACAACCGCCTGGTCGGCAGCGAAGAAACCCCGGCTGACGATGCTTCGACCCAGGGCCTGATCAACTACTTCCGCGGCCGTCACCGCGGGTGATCTGAAACCCGTTCTCGCAGGTCAACACTGATCTTTGTGGGAGCGGGCTTGCTCGCGAAAGCGGTGGTTCATTCGGCATCTATGTTGACTGAACCACCGCTTTCGCGAGCAAGCCCGCTCCCACATTGGTTTGTGTCTGGCTTGAACCCTTTCGCTACTCGGCGCATCTTTATCTTTGTCGCAAAACAAGAATAAGGAACCGTCATGTTCGATATCAGCACGTTCCCCAAAGCCGATGCCGTCCGCCGGGCTGCACAACTGAGTCAAGACGACTATCAGCGCCTGTACCGTCAATCCATCGAGCACCCCAGCACCTTCTGGGCTGAGCAGGCCACGCGCTTTCTCGACTGGAGCACACCGTGGCAGACCGTCCAGCGTTACGACCTGAAAACCGGTGAGGCCAGCTGGTTTGCCGGCGGTCAGTTGAACGTCAGTTACAACTGCATCGACCGTCACCTGGAAAAACGCGGCGATCACATCGCAATTATCTGGGAAGGCGACGACCCGGCCGAATCCGCGCAAATCACCTACAACAAACTTCATCACAACGTCTGTCGCCTGGCCAACGTGCTCAAAAGCCGTGGCGTGAAGAAAGGCGACCGCGTGTGCATCTACATGCCGATGATCCCCGAAGCCGCCTACGCCATGCTCGCCTGCACGCGGATCGGTGCGGTGCATTCAGTGGTGTTCGGCGGTTTTTCCCCGGACTCCCTGCGCGACCGGATTCTCGACGCCGATTGCCGCACCGTGATCACCGCCGATGAAGGCGTGCGCGGCGGCAAATTCGTGCCGCTCAAACAGAACGTCGACAAGGCACTGCAAAGTTGCCCGGACGTGAGCACGGTGGTGGTGGTCGAGCGCACACAAGGCGAGGTGAACTGGGTCGAGGGCCGCGACCTCTGGTATCACCAGGCGCTGCGCGACGTCAGCGACGATTGCCCGCCAGAGCCGATGGACGCCGAAGACCCGCTGTTCATCCTCTACACCTCCGGCAGCACCGGCAAACCCAAAGGCGTGCTGCACACCACCGGCGGCTATCTGCTGCAAGCGGCGATGACCTTCAAATACGTGCTCGACTACCGCGACGGCGAAGTGTTCTGGTGCACCGCCGATGTCGGCTGGGTCACCGGGCACAGCTACATCGTCTATGGCCCGCTGGCCAATGGCGCCACCACGTTGATCTTCGAAGGCGTACCGAGTTATCCGAATTGCTCGCGCTTCTGGCAGGTGATCGACAAGCACCACGTCAACATTTTCTATACCGCTCCCACCGCCCTGCGCGCCCTGATGCGTGAAGGCCCCGAACCGTTGAAGGAAACATCCCGCGAGAGCCTCAGATTGCTCGGCAGTGTCGGTGAGCCGATCAACCCGGAAGCGTGGGACTGGTACTTCAATGTGGTCGGCGAACAGCGTTGCCCGATCGTCGACACCTGGTGGCAGACCGAAACCGGCGGCATCATGCTCAGCCCGCTGGTCAGCGCGCAACGGATCAAACCCGGCTGCGCCACGCAACCGATGTTCGGCGTGCAACCGGTGTTGCTCGATGAGCAAGGCAAGGAAATCAAAGGCGCCGGCAGCGGCGTACTGGCGATCAAATCCAGCTGGCCGGCGCAGATCCGTACGGTGTACGGCGACCCGCAACGCATGATCGACACCTACTTCAAGCCCTACCCCGGTTATTACTTCACCGGCGACGGTGCACGTCGCGATGAAGACGGCGATTACTGGATCACCGGGCGTATCGACGACGTGATCAACGTCTCCGGGCACCGCATCGGCACTGCTGAAGTGGAAAGCGCCCTGGTGCTGCACGACAGCATCGCCGAGGCCGCCGTGGTCGGTTATCCCCATGACGTCAAAGGCCAAGGCATCTATGCCTTTGTCACACCGATGAACGGCACCGATCCTAACGATGAACTGAAGAAAGAACTGCTGGCCCACGTCAGCAAGGAAATCGGCAGTTTCGCCAAACCGGACTTGATCCAGTGGGCGCCGGCCTTGCCGAAAACCCGTTCGGGCAAGATCATGCGGCGGATTCTGCGCAAGATCGCCTGCAACGAACTGGACAGCCTGGGCGATACCTCGACCCTGGCCGACCCGAGCGTGGTACAAGGCCTGATCGATAAACGTCTAAATCAATAACATTTGCCCCCTGTAGGAGCGAGCTCGCTCGCGATGGGCATCAACGATAACGCGTGCTTGCAGAATGTACGCGGCGCGTCTGAGTCCATCGCGAGCGAGCTCGCTCCTACAGAAGCCCATTGAGTGGTCATGGAATTCATCCGCACCCGCATCGAAACCCAGATCATGAGCCTGTCCGGCCTGTCTTTGGGCAAGCTCGACCTGGAAAACCCCAAGGGCGACCCCGGTCTGTTCGGCCCCGATTCGGTGAGCTGGCAGGTCCACGGCGATTTCAGCAGCATGCTCATCGGCGGCATCAGCGCCTTGATGCTGCAAGCCTTGCATCCACTGGCGCTGGCCGGTGTCTGGGACCATTCGAACTTTCGCGAGGACATGCTCGGCCGTTTGCGCCGCACCGGGCAGTTCATCTCTGGCACCACCTTTGGCTCTCGCCGGGACGCCGACTGGCTGATCGAGAAAGTCCGCACCATCCACCTGCAAGTGACCGGCACCGCGCCGGACGGTCGACCCTACGCCGCCAGCGATCCCGACCTGCTGACCTGGGTGCATGTGGCCGAAGTCAGCAACTTCCTCGCGGCGCACCTGCGTTACCGTAATCCGCAGCTGTCGCTGGCCGATCAGGATCGCTACTACGCTGAAATCGCCATGATCGCCGAACGCCTGGGCGCCCGTGATGTGCCCCGTTCACGGCAGGAAATTGCCGATTACCTCGAGCGCATTCGACCACAGCTGCTGTGCGATGAGCGCAGTCGCGAGGTGTTGCGATTACTGTTGAACGCCCCGTCGCCCAGCCGTTTGGCCAAGCCTTTCGGCGGCTTGATGATGCAGGCCGGGATCGACCTGTTGCCGGACTGGGCGAGTGACATGCTGGGCGTCAGCCAGAGCCCGCTGCAACGCAAACTGATCCGCGCCAGCGTCAACCGCAGCGCGCCGATGTTGCGGTGGGCGGTGCGTAACGGCTCAGTGCATCGGGCCAAGCGACGGATGGGCCTGCTGACCTGACCGCCCTTGTAGGAGCGAGGCTTGCCCGCGAAGAACGATAACGTTGTGCGTCAGGCGGACCGCGTTGCATTCTTCGCGGGCAAGCCTCGCTCCTACAGGTTCTTCGTCGCTCAAGCTGTTAAACTCCCGCGCCAAATTCCCTCCTGCAAGGCGCCCAGCATGTCTTCCTTGAATCAGGCGCTGCGCGCCGCCCTCGATCATCGCCAGGACCTGCTCGCCGAGCTGCATCAGCAAGGCACCGATTGCTATCGCCTGTTCCATGGCAGCCAGGAAGGCGCCGGTGGCCTGACCATCGACCGCTACGGCCCGCAACTGCTGGTGCAAAGCTTTCACCAGGCGCTGGAGCGCGATGACCTGCTGCAACTGCACGCGATCATCAACCAACACCTGGGCCTTGAAACGCTGCTGGTCTACAACGACCGCTCCCGTGGCAACTCACGCATCGACCGCGAAGACACGGTCTACCGCGCCGACGACGCCGCGCTACAAGACCTGATCAGCCACGAATGGGGCCTCAACTATCGGGTTCGCGGCCGCCACGCGGGCCAGGATCCGCTGCTGTTTCTCGACCTGCGCAACACCCGCGGCTGGGTCAAGGACCACAGTAAAAACAAAAGCGTGCTGAACCTGTTTGCCTACACCTGTGGCGTCGGCCTGAGCGCGGCGGCCGGTGGTGCTCGCGAGGTGTGCAATCTGGACTTCGCCGAGGGCAACCTGGCGGTCGGTCGCGAAAACGGCCTGCTCAATCCGCAATTGCCGACCATGCAGTTCATTCAGTCTGACTACTTCCCGGCCATCCGCCAGCTGGCCGGCCTGCCGATCAGCCAGCGTCGCGGGCAGAAACTGCCCAGCTACCCGCGCCTGGAACAGCGTCAGTACGACCTGGTGCTGCTGGATCCGCCGGCCTGGGCCAAGAGTGCTTTCGGCACCGTCGACCTGCTGCGCGATTATCAGAGCCTGCTGAAACCGGCGCTGCTGACCACCGCCGAGAATGGCGTGCTGATCTGCTGCAACAACCTGGCAAAGGTCAGCATGGATGACTGGCGCGAGCAGGTTTTGCGTTGCGCGGAAAAAGCCGGGCGTCCGGTGCGTGAGTGGACAGTGATGAAGCCGGGAGGCGATTTCCCGTCGATGGATCAGCAGCCACCGTTGAAAACGCTAATCCTGCAGCTCTGAAAGTCGCACGCAAAATCAGATTAATCCTATAAAGCATGATCACTTCGGAACCGGAATCGCGTGCCATACTCCAACGCACTCCGATTCAGACAGATGAAGCCGCACATGCCCAAAGGATTGTTTCGCGCTATTGGCGCTTTGTTGACTGCTCTGGCCCTTTATAGCCTGCTGGGGTTTCTGATTTTGCCGGGGATCGCGTTGCGGGTGGCCAACCAACAATTGGCCAACTACGCGACGACACCCGCGACGATCTCGCGAATCGAACTCAACCCCTTCAGCCTTGAAGTGACCCTGTGGGGCCTGATCATTGGCGAGCCCGGCAAGGAACAGGTGGGCTTCGAACGCCTGTACGCCAATCTGCAGATCGACAGCCTCTGGACCAAAGCGCTGCACTTGTCCGATATCGAGATAGACAAACCCAAGACCGAAATCCTCTTCGGCAAGGACGGCAAGCTCAACTTGCTCGGCCTGTTCAAAATTCCCGCCAGCGAACCGACCCCGGCCGACCCGAATGCCAAGCCGTTTCCGTTGCGCATCGAGCGGATCAAACTGGCGGGCGGTTCCGTGCACTTCATGGATGAACGTCCTAGCGAGCCCATCGAATTCCTCTACGACAAACTCGATTTTGAACTGAAAAATCTCAGTACCCTGCCCGAAGACAGCGCCGACATGACGCTGGTCGCCGTCGGCCCGAACGGTGGGCAGATCGACTGGAGCGGCAATTTCAGCCTGATCCCGATCGCCTCCGAAGGTAAGCTGAAAATCACCGACGGCAAGATGAAAGCCTTTTGGCCCTACGTGCGTGACGCTGTGCCATTGGTGCTTGAAGACGGCATCATGAACCTCAGTACCGACTACAAACTGAACCTGTCCAAGGAAACCGAACTGCTGCTGAGCAACGTCGCCGTCAGTGTCGCGCCCTTCGCCATCAAGGCCCCGGACGGTCGGCCACTGGCGAAGCTCGAACGACTGGACATCAGCGACACCACGGTAGACCTGGCCAAGCAACACGTAGTGGTCGGCAAGATTCGCAGCAATAAACTGGAAACCTGGGCCGCCCTGGAAGCGGACGGACAGCTGGACTGGCAGAAACTGTTCGCCAGCCAACCGTCCAAAGCGGCGGTCAAAGCCAACGCCGAACCTGCGAGCACTCCCGCCGCCGCCGACTCACCGAAACCCGCACCAACACCCCCTAGCAAGCCATGGCAAGTGCTGCTCAAAGACGTGCAACTGCGCAACTACCAAGTGCATTTGGCCGACCGCAAGGCGCAACCGGCCGTGGCCCTGGAAGTCGGCCCGCTGAACCTGGACCTGCAAAATTTCGACAGCCTCAATGGCGCGCCCTTCAACCTCAAGCTCGACACGGGCGTGGGCAAGCAAGGCAAGCTCATGGCGGACGGCGTGGTCAATCTGGCCCCGGTCAGTGCCAAGCTTAAAGTGCAGACCAAGGACATCGACCTGCGGGTGGCGCAGTCCTACATCAATCCATTCATTCGCCTCGAACTGCGCAGCGGCATGCTCGGCAGTGATCTGGCAGTCGACCTGAAAAGCACCGAACCGCTGGCGTTCAGCGTCACCGGCCGCGCCCAGGTCGATCAGCTGCACACCCTCGACACCCTGAAAACCCGCGACTTCCTCAAGTGGCAGCAGTTGGTGCTCGAAGGCCTGAATTATCAGCACGGCGACAGCCTGTCGATCGACAAGGTCAACCTGTTCCAGCCCTACGTGCGCTTCATGATCAACGACGACCGCACCACCAACGTCGATGACCTGCTGATCCCGCAACCGCCCGACTCCGGCGCCAAGACCGTCGCTGCCAAACCGGCCAGCAAGGCCAAACCGCTGGGGATTCACATTGGCGGGATTGCCATCAATGACGGCTCGGCGAACTTCGCCGACTTCAGCCTGACGCCGAACTTCGCTACCGCCGTTCAACAGCTCAACGGGCAGATCGGCACCATCGACAGCCGTCAGGCGAAACCGGCCACTGTCGATATCAAAGGCAAGGTGGATCGCTATGCACCGGTGACCATCAAGGGTTCGGTCAACCCGTTCGACCCGATGGCCAGCCTCGACATCGCCACCAGTTTCAAACGTGTCGAGCTGACGACCCTGACGCCCTACTCCGGCAAGTTCGCCGGTTATCGCATCCGTAAGGGCCGGCTCAATCTCGACCTGCATTACCTGATCACCAAGGGCCAGCTCAAGGCTGAAAACAAAGTGGTGGTCGAACAGCTGCAACTGGGTGAGAAAGTCGACAGCCCGGATGCCGTGAGCCTGCCGTTGAAGCTGGCCATTGCGTTGCTCAAGGACGTCGACGGCAAGATTTCCATCGAGCTGCCGGTGACCGGTGACCTGAACAACCCGCAGTTCAGCATCATGCCGATTGTCTGGCAGACCTTGCGCAACCTGATCGTCAAAGCCGCCGCCGCGCCGTTCAAAATGATTGGCGGGCTGGTCAGTGGTGGCGGTTCGGAAGACCTGGGCACGGTGTCGTTTGCCCCGGGTTCAAGCGACTTGAGCAAAGAGGCCGAGGGTTCGCTGGTCAAACTGTCCCAGGCGCTCAAGGAACGTCCGGCCCTGCGCCTGGAAATCGAAGGCACGGCTGCCGCCAGCAGCGATGGCCCGCTGATTGCCGAGCAACGCCTGGAACGGGAATACCAGTACAACTACTACAAAATGCTCCAGCGTCGAGGTGACAAGGTGCCGGCCCAGGCATCATTGCTGCAAGTGCCGGACAGCGAAAAAGGTCCACTGCTGGAAGGCATCTACCGCATCCGTCTGAAAACCCAGCCACCGGCTGAATGGAAGGATCTGGGCAAGGAAGAACGCACCGCGAAAATGCGCGAGGGCGTGATCAAGTTCTGGAGTTCCAGCGACGTGCTGTTACGTCAGTTGGGTCAGGAACGTGCCAGCAGCATCAAGGATTATCTGGTCGACAAGGGCCAGTTGGCCGATGACCGTGTGTACTTCATCGACGCCCAGTTGGGCGAACCGGAGAGTGACGGTCGAGTGGTAACGCCCCTGCATCTGGACGCCGAGTGATGATCAGACGATTGCTGATCAGCCTGGCATTGGCGCTGAGCGCCAGCCAGGCCTCGGCGGCCGATACCCTGCGCTGCGGTAGCCAGTTGGTCAGCGTTGGCGACAGATCCAGCGAAGTGCTGCAGAAATGCGGTGAACCGGTCAGCCGCGATCTATTGGGCTACAAGCGCAGCGCCAACCGACGGGAAGAGTTCCAGGTCGAGGAATGGACCTACGGGCCCAACGGCGGGATGTACCAGTACCTGCGGTTTGAAGGCAATCGCTTGAAGCAGATCACCAGCAAACGCGGTAACTGACCAAACACTACAAACCCAATGTGGGAGCGGGCTTGCTCGCGAAAGCGGTCTTTCATTCAGCCCATGTGTTGAATGTCAGTCAGCCTTCGCGAGCAAGCCCGCTCCCACATTTTGGTTTTGCGTGGCCCACAATAGAACAGGCCCCGGACACGAATGTCCGGGGCCTGTAATGGCCACATCCTTATGGCCTTTCGCATGAACTCTCCAGCAGCAGCAGGTGTATGACTCGGCTCACCTGCCGCGCCTTCTCCCAGTCCAGGCGAGAAGCCTTGCCTTACTCGGCTTTCAGGCCGTCAGCGGAGACCGCTTTGACGCCTTTGATTTTCTTGGTGATCGCAACAGCGGTGGCTTTCTGGGCGTCGGTCACCGCAACGGTGGACGACAGGGATACAACACCTTTGTTGGTTTCGACTTTGATGTCGGTACCAGGAATGCCTTTTTCAGTCACCAGGTCACTTTTAACTTTGGTAGTAATCCAGGTGTCGGAAGTAGCTTCCTTCGCCTTGGTCACTTCACCGGCCGCCAGTGTCATCGGGGCTTGGGTAGTTTGAGTAGTCTGTGCAAATGCGACGTTGGCCATGGTCAGGGTCAGCGCGGTAGCAGTAGCGGCAGCAATAGCGAACTTCTTCATACGAGTAACTCCTGTTTTTCTAGAAAGTCTGCTGGGTTGTCTTGTCAGCAGGGTTACTGGGTATATTGCGAACGCTGTGCCAACTTTGAGACAGTAAATTAATCGTTATAAATCAATCACTTAACAAAACAGCTGATTTTCGGAATCATGCAAATTGCATGAGTTTGAAATTATCGACATGCAAGTTGCGGGTTTTGGCTGCGGCCTAAGGCCATGAATTGTTGAGAGTTTCTTTCTTTCACTGGTTTTCTCGACTGACAGACAAAAAAATACCCCGCATCGTGAGAGGCGGGGTATTGGCAGAACGGATATTAATCAGGCTTTGCCGGTGCAGCCTTTAGGCGCGTATTCCTGACTGACGGTTGTCGCACAGGTCCAACCTCCCGTCATCGTCCGAGAGAGCGTGATGGTTTGGTTGAGTACCTGACCCGGTGCATTAAGAATGACGCAGCCAATAGCGCCTACGCCAGTGGAAGCCGTTCCCGAAGCGGAAATGGTGCAGTTACCCGTCGTCGCTGTACCGCCGATCAGCGCAAGCGTCGGATCCGTGCCCTGATTGATAATGTCTTCAAATGGCACTTTCAATGCGGCGATCTCGGCCATGCTCGCCGTCACCTTGGCCCTTGCCTGGTACTTGGCATATTGCGGCAAGGCGAACGTCGCCAGAATCCCGATGATCGCCACCACGATCAGCAGCTCGATCAGGGTAAAACCTTTTTGAGTGTTCATAGACAGGCTCCATGCATGAGTCGGAATCTCATGATCTGAACTAGCCGCAGCACAGCCCATGCCAAGCGCCGTATCCCCTGTTGGCGGGGCGCGACGCCAGCGCAACGCCCTTTCCTACCCCCAGTATCCGCACTATCTGACACTTTTTGTCACCTGACCCACGCTGGTTTGGTTCCTCGGCTTGACTAGGCTATAAGTCATGAACTGTCTGCGTCCGGTACCCCAATGAACGACATCGCCCTTAGCGGTCTGGCCAAGCAATTGGTCCTGGCCGAGCTGCTCACTGACAAAAGCGCGCAACAGGCGTATCAGCAAGCCCAACGCAATCGCACCTCCCTGGTCAGCTACCTGGTGCAGAACAAACTGGTGAAAAGTCGCCAGGTGGCCGAGATCGCTTCGGAACACTTCGGCATGGCCCTGCTCGACCTCAACTGTCTGGACAAGGACACCCAGCCCAAGGGCCTGGTCAGCGAGAAACTGATCCGCCAGCACCACGCCCTGCCCCTCTGGCGACGCGGTAATAAGTTGTTCGTGGGGATTTCCGACCCGACCAATCACCAGGTCATCAACGACATCCAGTTCAGCACCGGGCTCAATACCGAAGCCATTCTGGTCGAAGACGACAAACTCACCGATGCCATCGAACGGTTCTTCGACAGCCACAGTACCGGCCTCGAAGACATGGCCGACGTCGACCTCGACAGCATGGACATCGAATCCGGCGATGAGCGCAATCAGGACGGCATCACCGGACAGGATGCCGATGACGCCCCCGTGGTGCGCTTCGTCCACAAAATGCTGCTCGATGCGATCAAGAGCGGCTCCTCCGACCTGCATTTCGAGCCTTACGAAAAAACCTACCGCGTGCGGATGCGTACCGACGGCATGCTGCGTGAGGTCGCCAAGCCACCGATCCAACTGGCCAACCGCATCGCCGCGCGCCTGAAAGTCATGGCCAGCCTGGATATCTCCGAGCGACGCAAACCCCAGGACGGGCGGATCAAAATGCGCCTGTCCAAGAGCAAGTCCATCGACTTCCGGGTCAATACCCTGCCGACCTTGTGGGGCGAGAAAGTGGTGATCCGGATCCTCGATCCGTCCAGCGCGCAAATGGGCATCGACGCCCTCGGCTACGAACCCGACCAGAAAGACCTGTACATGGCCGCGCTCAAGCAGCCACAGGGGATGATTCTGGTGACCGGCCCGACCGGTTCGGGCAAGACCGTGTCGCTCTACACCGGCCTGAATATTCTCAACACCGTGGACATCAACATTTCCACCGCCGAAGACCCGGTGGAGATCAACATGGAAGGCATCAACCAGGTCAACGTCAATGCCAAACAGGGACTGGGCTTTCCCCAGGCACTGCGCTCGTTCCTGCGCCAGGACCCGGACGTGATCATGGTCGGCGAAATCCGCGACCTCGAAACCGCGGAAATCGCGATCAAGGCCGCCCAGACCGGGCACCTCGTGCTGTCGACCCTGCACACCAACAGCGCCGCGGAAACCCTGACCCGCCTGCACAACATGGGCATTCAGGGCTTCAACATCGCCACCTCGGTCAGCCTGATCATCGCCCAACGCCTGGCGCGCAAACTGTGCAGCCATTGCAAGACACCCATCGAGATTCCCCGCGAGGCGTTCCTCAAGGAAGGCTTCCCCGAGGAACGCATCGGCTCGTTCACGATCTATGAGCCGGTCGGTTGCGAGCACTGCAACGGCGGTTACAAAGGGCGAACGGGGATTTATGAAGTGGTGAAGAACACACCGGAGCTGCAACGGCTGATCATGGCTGAAGGCAACTCACTGGAAATCGACATCCAGATGCGCAAGGACGGTTTCAACGACCTGCGCACTTCCGGGCTGCTCAAGGCCATGCAAGGCATCACCAGCCTTGAAGAAATCAACCGGGTCACCAAGGACTGAACATGGCGGTCAAAGCAGTAAAAATCAGCGTGTATGCCTGGGAAGGCACCAACCGGCAAGGCACGAAAATGACCGGCGAACTCAGCGGTCAAAACCCGGCACTGATCAAGGCCCAACTGCGCAAGCAAGGCATCAACCCCGGCAAGGTGCGCAAGAAATCCGCCTCGATTCTCAACTTGGGCAAGCGCATCAAGGCCCAGGAAATTGCCCTGTTCACCCGGCAGATGGCAACCATGATGAAAGCCGGCGTGCCGTTGCTGCAGTCGTTCGAAATCATCGGTGAGGGCTTCGATAACCCGGCCATGCGCAAACTGGTGGACGAGGTCAAACAGGAAGTCGCCGCGGGTAACAGCTTCGCCGCGTCACTGCGCAAAAAACCGCAGTATTTCGATGAGCTCTACTGCAACCTGGTCGATGCCGGCGAGCAAGCCGGTGCGCTGGACACCCTGCTGGAGCGGGTGGCGACCTACAAGGAAAAGAGCGAAAGCCTCAAGGCCAAGATCAAGAAAGCCATGACCTACCCGCTGGCCGTGGTGTTCGTCGCGATCATTGTCACCGGGATTCTGCTGGTCAAGGTGGTGCCGCAGTTCGAGTCGGTGTTCAAGGGCTTTGGCGCCGAATTGCCGGCCTTCACCGTGATGGTCATCGGCTTGTCGGAGTTCATGCAGGACTACTGGTGGATGATGCTCGGCGTGCTGATCGCGGCAATCTTCGGCATGCGCCATGCCTTTAAGACGTCGCAAGTCTTTCGCGACCGGATGGACACCTGGCTGTTGAAATTGCCCTTGGTCGGGACGCTGATGTACAAGTCCGCCGTGGCCCGTTACGCCCGCACGCTGTCGACCACCTTTGCCGCGGGTGTGCCACTGGTGGAGGCCCTCGATTCAGTGGCGGGCGCCACCGGCAACATCGTGTTCAAACGTGCGGTGCTGCGCATCAAGCAGGACGTCTCCACCGGCATGCAGCTGAACTTCTCGATGCGCACCTCCGGCATCTTTCCGAATATGGCGATCCAGATGACGGCGATTGGCGAAGAGTCCGGCGCACTGGACGACATGCTCGACAAGGTCGCGAGTTTCTACGAAGACGAAGTGGACAATATGGTCGATAACCTCACCAGCCTGATGGAGCCGTTCATCATGGTGGTGCTGGGTGTTATTGTCGGCGGCCTGGTGGTTGCGATGTACCTGCCTATCTTTCAACTCGGCTCAGCGATCTGACATGCCCTTGAACGAAATCCTGTCTGTCTACCCGCTGGCCTTCGTTGTCATCACCGGTGTGGTCGGCCTGCTGATCGGCAGCTTTCTCAACGTGGTGATCTGGCGTCTGCCGAAAATGCTCGAGCGTGAGTGGCGAGTGCAGGCTCACGACATGCTGGGGCTGCCGACCGAAACCCCACTGCCGACCTACAACCTGCTGCTGCCGCACTCCCAGTGCCCCCGTTGCGGACACCGGATTCGCGCCTGGGAAAATATTCCGCTCATCAGTTATGTGTGCCTGCGCGGGCGCTGTTCAAGTTGCGCGACGCCGATCAGTAAACGCTATCCGCTGACCGAACTGGCCTGCGGCCTGTTGTCGGCCTTCATCGCCTGGCACTTCGGTTTTGGTTGGCCGGCGTGCCTGGCGCTGGTCCTGACCTGGGGCCTGTTGGCCATGAGCCTGATCGACGCCGAGCATCAACTGCTGCCGGATGTGCTGGTGTTGCCGCTGATGTGGCTGGGGCTGATCGTCAACAGCTTCAGCCTGTTCGTGCCATTGAATGAGGCACTGTGGGGCGCGATAGCCGGTTACATGGCGTTGTGGTCGGTGTTCTGGCTGTTCAAGCTGCTGACCGGCAAGGACGGCATGGGCCACGGTGATTTCAAGCTGCTGGCGATGTTTGGTGCCTGGGGCGGCTGGCAGATCTTGCCGCTGACCCTCCTGTTGTCGTCGCTGGTGGGCGCGGTTGTCGGTGTGATTCTGCTGCGTGTGCGTCACGCGAAAACCTCCACGCCGATCCCCTTCGGGCCCTTCCTGGCAATTGCCGGCTGGATTGCGCTGCTCTGGGGTGGTCAAATAACCGACTTCTATTGGCAGTTTGTCGGTTTGAAATGAATAACCCTGTGGAAAAACCCTGGATTCTCGGCTTGACCGGCGGCATCGGCAGCGGCAAAAGCGCCGCTGCGCAGCACTTCATCGACCTCGGCGTGCACGTGGTGGACGCCGATCATGCGGCACGCTGGGTGGTGGAACCGGGTCGTCCGGCGCTGGCGAAAATTGCCGAACACTTTGGCCCCGGTGTGTTGCTGGCAGATGGGCAACTGGACCGAGCGGCACTGCGCAAACTGATCTTTGAAGTGCCGGAGCAACGTCTCTGGCTCGAAGCGTTGCTGCATCCGCTGATCGCCAAGGAAATCACCGATCATCTGGCCAAGGCACAATCACCTTACGCGATTCTGGTTTCACCGCTGCTGATCGAGTCCGGGCAGTACGCCATGACCCAACGGGTGCTGGTGATCGATGCCCCCGAACAGCTACAGATCGAACGCACCCTGCAGCGTGACCAGACCAGCGAACAACAGGTCCAGGCGATCCTCAAGGCCCAGTCCAGCCGCCAGGATCGCGTGGCCCATGCCGACGATGTGGTGGTCAACGACCGCGACCTCGCCTGGCTGCACAGCGAGGTCGAACGCCTGCATCACTTTTACCTAACATTGCGTGGAGGCCAGTCATGAGCCAAACCCCAACCGTCAATTGCCCAACCTGTGGCGCCCCTGTTGAATGGAGCGCCGAAAGCACGTTCCGGCCGTTCTGTTCGGACCGTTGCAAACTGATCGACCTGGGCGCCTGGGCGTCGGAAGAACACAAGATTCCGGTGAGCCCGGATGCCGAAGACGAGATGTTCAGCGAAGACTTCGAACCGCGTCACTGATCCTGAGCATCAGGGCCGCATGAAGCCGTAGTCTTCCTCTTCGTCGAGGTTCTCGGCGAGAAACTGCAACTCGTCTGCCAGGTCCTCGATACTGCGCACAGCCTTGCTCTGCTGCACCACCGCACTGAGCAAGGCGCGCAGGCTCAACCCCGGATCAAACCCCACCTCTTGCGCCACGTCCAGACTCTGGCGCAACTCCTGCCTTGCCCATTCGTAGACACTCATTTCGATGCTCCTGAAGGTTTTGCGGAGCATGAATTCGTCAGTGATTGGTGGGTTTGATGTGAATCAAGATTTCGGATCGTCGTCCTTCCACGGTGCCGACAGGTAGCGCGTGCGGTTGAAGGTCTCCAGCCATTCGGGACAGAACACCACCAGCGCGCTGACCACCATGCCGTTGATGAAGGCCTCCGGGAAAATGATCAGCCACAGGTAGCCGATAAAGTCCTCGAGCCAGTACGGCATGGCGAAGCGTTCGTCGAACCACAGCAGCCACAGCGCCAGCAGCAGGCACATCAATGCCGACAGCGCGGCGGCAAAGAATCCGGAAACGAAGATGTACACGAAGGGATTACGCGGTTGCGCGCGCTCCACGAGGATGGCGCAGCATTCGGTGATCAGCACCGGCAATAGAATCAGCAGCGCACCGTTGACTCCCATCGCCACCAGGTCCTGGCGTCCGAGCAGCACCAATCCGGCTTGCGCGACCAATCCGCCGACGATAGCCAGGGGCCAGTCGAGCAACAGGGTGACGGCGGTCATGCCGATGAAGTGGTAGGACACGCCGGTGTCGAAGTCTCGTCGCACCAGCCACAGCATGAACAGCGCGAATACTGTGCCGAACAGCAGGTGCTGACGGCGGCTGTCGCTGAACAGCTCGACCCACGGTGCACGCGCAACGGCCCAGATCAGCGCCGGGACGTAGATCAACCACCCTACCGTGAGGCTTTCGGGTGACAGTAATTCGGCACCAATCATGGTGGGGCGCACTCCGTTGTCTTTGCCGAAAGGGGATAGGTTTTCAGTCTACACCGCAGTTTGAGTGTGCTTCGATTTCGGGGCTGGGGGGTTCCAGGAATGGGGGCATATCCGTTTCTGCGGCTTAGCGACTGTTTTTTGATTGGGGACATATCCGTTTCTGCGGTAACGGCGACTATTGGTTCCGCCCTTACGGCGGGTCACTTGGAAAAGCCCCAAGTAACCAAGGGCTCTTGCCCCGCCATTCGGTGCCTCGCTTAGGCTCGGCATGCCCTCACTCCGGCATTGCTCCGGGGGCCCGCCGCCATCGGCCATCCATGGCCGGGGGCGGCTACCGCGGCATCCTTGCCGCGGTACCCCCTACGCAACGCCTGCGTTCGGCCTCTGGGAAAGGGGCGGCAGATCAAGATCAAAAGCCGAAGCAAAGCAACGGCAAGATCAAAAGATCGCAGCCTTCGGCAGCTCCTACATCGACCGTGTGTACCCATCTATTTGTATCGCACCGATCCCCTGTAGGAGCTAGCTTGCTCGCGATGGAATCATAGACACCGCGTTTATCCTGTTAAAACGCGCCATCATTGATGTTCTTCGCGAGCGAGCTCGCTCCTACAGGGGAGTGCGTATTCCCCAATCAGGCCGGCCCGCAGGCCGCCGTGCTTTTGATCTTGATGCACCGCCCCATCGAGAGGCCGAGTGGAGGTTCTGCGCAGTGGGCAACCCGGCATGGATGCCGGGTTAGCCGCCCCCGGCCAGGGATGGCCGATGGCGGCGGGCCCACGGAGCAGGACCGGAGCGAGGGCATGCCGAGCCTTAGCGAGGCACCGAACGAAAGGGGCAAAAGCCCTTGGTTACTTGGGGCTCTTCCAAGTGACTCGCCGTAAGGGCGAAACCAATAGCGGCCATCTCCCGAATAATGGATATGCCCCCAATCAAGAATCGATTGTTACATTCCACGTAAAACTGAATCCAACCCAGCCCCCCTTTATCCCTCACAGCCAAAGACTAAACTTCAACCATCAGAATCAACCCCGAGCCGACAAAAATGAAAACCCTGACCAGCCTGTTTCTGACCCTCATCGCCACTTCGGCCATGGCGGCCGGCAATGAACCAGCCGCCACCCCATACAACCCGGCGCAGCCACTGGACATCGCCCAGGTAGTGTCAATCACCGATACCGCCACCGCCTGCGACGTCGTCCCAGCCACAATGGTCTACATCGATCACCAGGGCCAGACCCATCAAGTGACCTATCAAGTCATGGGCAACTGCACGAGCAACCTGTAATCAGCGCCTCATAACAGCGTCCAGGTGTAACTGAGGATCAGCCGGTTCTCGTCAATATCACTGCGATAGTTAGACCGCGCCATCGCATTGCGTACCCGAATCCCGAGGCCTTTTAGGCTGCCGCTCTGCAGCACATAGCCAAGGTCCAGGTCCCGCTCACGATCCTTGCCTTCAAACCCCTGCCCGGTATCGACATTGTTGCCTGAGATGTAACGCACGGTGCTGGTCAACCCCGGCACACCAAGGGCCGCGAAATCGTAGTCGTAACGCGCCTGCCAGGAGCGCTCATCGGTGAAGGCGAACTCGTAGGTCGGCACCTCGTTGCCCAGCGGCGAAATGTTGGCAAACACCCGCGGGAACGCGCTGTCGCCAAACATGCCCTGATAGCCGACATAAAACGTGTGACCGCCGCGCTTGGCCGACAACAGCGAGAAAACGCCTGGTTGTCGATGTTGCCCAGCAATTTCTTGCCATCTTCACGTGAATCGTAATATCCGAGGTTGGCGCCCAGCACCCAGTCGCCTACTGGCTGACTGTGCTTGAGGCCGAGAAAGCGCTGGTTGTAGATATCTTCCAGTTGCCCAAACCAGGCGCTGACCGAGCTGCGTTTATCGTTGAAGGCATAATCGGCGCCGGCAAAGTTGAAACCATCACTGTTGACCTGACGCTGCGGCACGTGCCCGAGCATCGCTTGCATCTTTTCGTCGCCCGCCTCATTGCGCAGGCTGGTCGAACTCAAGTGGCCGCCCTGCACGGTCAGGCCGTTTATTTCATTGGAGCTGATGCTCGCCCCCTGATAACTCGGCGGCAGCAATCGAATATCGCTAAACGCCAGCACCGGAAGATTGGGTTGCAGCTCCCCCACTTTTAGCTCGGTTTTCGAGTAACGCACCTTCAACGCGCCTTCCAGCCGGCTGTAATCATTCGCCGCGCGCCCATCGTCCTGCACCGGCAGCAACCCGGTATTGACCCGGTCCGGGCTACTGTCGAGTTTGAGACCGAGCAACCCGATGACGTCCACCCCAAAACCGACCGGCCCTTGGGTGTAACCGGATTTGACGTTAAGGATGAAACCCTGCGCCCACTCTTCGGCCTTTGATTGTTGGTTGGCCCCGACGATGTCGGAGAAGTCGCGGCTGAAGTAATAATTGCGTGCTTGCAAGGTGGCCGTGGTGTCTTCGATAAAGCCACCCGCCATCGCGCTCGCGGAGAAACTCGAGACGAGCGCCATGGACAACACCGAACCGGTTGTTGGACGAATCTGTTTCATCGTTTTTTCTCTTATTTTTATTGATCGACAGGTTGAAGTGCTTCAGACACAGCGGTTTCGCGACGAGGAGCAGGACGGCGGACGCTTAGCAACCCGTGCGTGACCATGCCGAAAATCAGTCCCCAAAAAGCCGCGGACAGACCCAACAGCGACATGCCCGACGCAGTCGTGAGAAAGGTCACCAGCGCCGCTTCGCGATCACTCGGCACGGCCATCGCGCCCGCCAACGCCCCGGCAATGGCAGCGAACAACGCCAGACCGGCCAACGCCGCAATCAGCTCTTTGGGAAAGGCTGAAAACAGCGAGACCAGGGTCGCGCCGAAAATCCCCAGCGCCAGGTAACAGAGCCCGCCCACGACCCCGGCGACATAGCGTTTGCGCGGATCTTCGTGCGCCTCGCGGCCGGTGCACATGGCCGCGGTAATCGCCGCCAGATTCAGCCCATGGCAACCGAACGGCGCCAAAAGCGCCGTGCCCAATGCACTGCTGGCAATGATCGGGCTCGCAGGCAGCCGGTAACCGCTGGCGCGCAGCACCGCCATGCCGGGCACAAACTGGCCGGTCAGCGCCACCATGACCAACGGTAAGGCAATGTTCAGGGTCGCGTTCAGGCTGAACTCAGGCGTGATCCATACCGGCGAGGCCAGACCGATCACCAGTGCTTCGCGGTGCAAATCGCCAGTGAAAAAAGCGATGGAACACCCCACCAGCAGCACCATCAACACCGCATAGCGCGGCATCAGCCGCTTGCAGATCAGGTACGTGACAAACATCGCCAACACCAGCCACGGCTTGCCTTGCAACGAGACGAACAAGCCGGTGCCGAAGCTGAATAGAATCCCCGCCAGCATCGCCGCGGCAATCGCTGCGGGCAGTTTGCCGATGATCCGGTCGAACGCTCCCGACACCCCGACCAGAAAGATGATCAGACTGCTGACCAGATAGGCCCCCACCGCCTCCGGCATGGAAATCCCCGGCAACAAGGCCACCAGCAACGCCGAGCCCGGCGCCGACCACGCAATGATCACCGGCACGCGATACCGCAGGCTCAAACCGATACCAAGCACCGCACTGCCGATGGAAATGGCCCAGACCCAGGACGACAGCACCTCCCTCGAGAGGTGCGCGGTGTCGGCGGCCTGAAAGATGATCACCAACGGACCGGCGTAGGAAATCATCGTGGCGATAAATCCGGCGACGGCCGCTGACAGCGAAAAATCCCGGACCAGCGCTTTCATGAAACTTCGCCGTAAGACCCCGACGAACCAGGGCGCAGGTCCAATCGCTCCTGCCTGGCGCTGCGCCGACTGCTGATCGCGAACACCGTCATCGCGATGGCGGCCACCGCGCCGGGCAAGGCAAATGCCATGAAGTTCAGTTGCAGCGGCAAGCTGATCCCCAGCAGGGCACCGCCCAGCAGTGGCCCGACGATCGCGCCATTGCGCCCGATGCCCGAGGCCCAGCCCAAACCGGTGGAGCGAATCGTCATGGAGTAGAACTGAGCGGCGCAGGCGTACAACAGGATTTGCGAGCCGATAGTGGTGGCGCCGGCAATGGCAATCAGCAGGTACAACACCGGCGTCGGGCTGTTGAAACCGAGCAAGGTGATCGACACCGCCGCCACCGCAAAGAACACCGCCAACACCCGCGGCAGGTTGAGTTTGTCACCCAGTACACCGCCGCCGACCGCACCGAAGATGGCGCCAAAGTTCAGCACCAGCAAGAACGACAGACTCGAACCCAGGCTGTAGCCGGCGTTCGCCATCAGTTTCGGCAGCCAGGAGCTCAAGGCGTAGACCATCAACAAGCAGCAGAAAAACGCCAGCCACAGCATCAGCGTGCGCAGCGCACGACCTTCACGGAACAGTTGCAACACCGGTGTGCCGGTGCCTTTGACTTCGCTCATGTGCAGCTGATCGCTCGAGTGCGCGGCGTAAGCCGGATCAACCCGTTCCAGAATTTTGCGCGCTTCTTCATTGCGCCCCTGACGCAGCATGAAACCCACCGATTCGGGCAGGAAGTACATGATCAACGGCAACATCAGCAGTGGCAGCACCGCCACGTAAAACACCGACTGCCAGCCAAAGCTCGGGATCAACACGATGCCCAGTCCGGCCGAGAGCATGCCGCCCACCGAATAGCCGCTGAACATGATCGCCACCAGCGTGCTGCGGATTTTCTTCGGCGCGTACTCGTTCATCAGCGCCACGACATTGGGCATCACCCCGCCAATGCCCAGCCCGGCAATGAAGCGGCAGAGGCCAAACTCGGTGGGGTTACGGGCAAATCCGTTGAGTACGGTAAAACCGCTGAAGAGCATCACGCAGATCGTGATGGCTTTTTTGCGGCCGATCTTGTCCGACAGCGGGCCGAAAAACAGCGCGCCAAACATCATCCCGAACAGTGCATAGCTGCCCAGTGCGCCGGCTTGCAGAGGACTGAGCCCCCACTCTTTCATCAGCATCGGCAACACCACGCCGTAGATCACCAGATCGTAACCATCGAAGATGATGATCAGGGCGCACCAGAACAGCACCATCCAGTGAAAACGGTTGAAACGAGCGTTGTCGATAACCTCATGTACGTCGATCTTGCGCATGGCATTTATCTCTTGTTGTTGTTTTTGTAAGAGCGTCGGTAAAGCGGCTGACGTCCGTACAGCCGAGGGTAGAGCGGCCTCGAACCGTGCAATAGCCGCTTCGCGCAGATCGCTATCCGTTTTGTGCAGGGCTCTGGAATCGTGGCTTGGGTGAGGATGGCCGCGGGGTTGCGGCGCAGGGTTTTCGAGCGATGCGGGCCGGCTTCGACAAATTGTCTTCTTTGCGATCGCATTTGAACGCTAAGCTTGGGCCTATGGATGACTCAGATTATTTACGCCTGCTGACCATCGCGGCCGAGCAAGCCAACGCCTTTCTGTCCAATGCCCGCAAATGGGAGCGAGAGCGTTGGGTCTGCCAGCGCCTGCTGCAAGGCCTGAACATTCCCTACCGCGTCGACGAATTCGCCCCGGCCGGGGAGCCGCCGGACGTGTTGTTTCGCGAGGCGAACTTCGAGGTGTTTTTTGTGCTCGACGAGGGCCGGCGCCTCAACGACGAATGGCGCGACGAGCTGCAACGTCGGCGCAGCGCGTTTTCCCTGAGCCAACTGGTACGCCGCGAGGCCAAGCCCCGGCGCATTCCGGCCAATGAGTTCTTGCTGAGACTGGCGCCAACCTTGCGCAAAAAAGCGCACAACTACAAAGAACGCGGCATGGACCTTGGCGAACTGGACATCATTGCCTTCGCCAGCCTCAAGCGCGAAGTACTGGACCTCAACAGCCATTTCCCGCCGCCCACCGAATACTTGCGCCAGGGCTGGCGTTCGTTGTCGCTGGTCGGGCCGACGTTCGCCCGCGTGCTGTTCGCGCATCCGGATGCGCCGGATTTCCTGCGCAGTAACCTGGGCCGCAGCATTGTTTTCGACGTCGGGATCAGCCTGTGAGTCCATTGCAGGAATTGATTGCCGAAGTCCCGCAAATCGGCCGTGTACGCTGGATCGGCGTGCGGCCGGAGCGCCATGCGCCGATGATCGAACTCGATGCCGTGGAAGCGCGGCTTGAAGCTGGCTTGACCGGTGATCGCGCCCGACCAGGCGTGCGCAATGCGCGGCAAGTGACGCTGATTCAGTGGGAGCACCTGGCGGTGATCAGTTCGCTGATGGGCCGCCCCGACGATCAACCGGTGTTGCCAAATGATTTGCGGCGAAATCTGGTTATCAGTGGCATCAATTTGTTCAGCCTCAAGGGCCGACGCTTCAGGATTGGCCAGGCGATTTTCGAAACCACGGGCTGGTGCCAGCCCTGCGCACGCCTGCAAAATAACCTCGGCCCCGGGACGTTTCAGGCCGTTCGCGGACATGGCGGAATCACCGCCCGAGTGTTACAAAGTGGAATCATTCGCCTGGACGACACCGTGAGCGTCGAGCCTGTTCCGGACAGCGGCTATGCTCCGTTCAACGTTCGTTAAATCAGCCTGTAGCTTCCATACATTCAGCAACGTCTACCCCTGACGAGGCCCAATATGACCAGCCGCCTGAACCCGGACGACCAGAAGCATGTCGAAGAGTACCTGCACCTGTCCCAGCACCAAGTCGAGCGCCGGCCTTTTCGGCCGTGGATGCTCCTGGTGGTGGTGTTGGCAGTGACCATTGGTTTAGGCCTGTTGAGCCGATTTATCAGTTACCTGACGCTATGAGCCGCTTCGCGCTCGCTCGGGTAATTGCACCGATTTCTTTTAGCCTTGCGAGATATCCCCATGACTCATCGTATTGTCATCGTTGGCGGCGGCGCCGGCGGTCTGGAGTTGGCTACCCGTCTGGGTAAGACTCTGGGCAAGCGCGGTACAGCCAGCATCATGCTGGTCGACGCGAACCTGACCCACATCTGGAAACCGCTGTTGCATGAAGTGGCGGCCGGGTCGCTGAACTCTTCCGAAGACGAACTCAATTATGTGGCCCAGGCCAAATGGAACCACTTCGAGTTCCAGCTGGGGCGCATGAGCGGGCTTGATCGGGCGCAGAAGAAAATCCAGCTGGCCGCCACCTACGACGAAGCCGGCGTGGAATTGGTGCCGGCCCGTGAAGTGGCGTACGACTCGCTGGTGATCTCCGTCGGCAGCACCACCAACGATTTCGGCACCCAGGGCGCGGCGCAGCACTGCCTGTTCCTCGACACCCGCAAACAGGCCGAGCGTTTCCACCAGCAATTGCTCAACCACTACTTGCGCGCCCACGCAGGGCAAACCGACAAGGTCGAGCAAATCAGCGTGGCCATCGTCGGCGCCGGTGCCACCGGGGTCGAACTGGCCGCCGAACTGCACAACGCCGCCCATGAACTGGCGGCTTACGGCCTGGACCGGATCAAACCGGAAAACATGCACATCACCCTGATCGAGGCCGGCCCACGGGTGTTGCCAGCGCTGCCGGAACGGATTGGCGGGCCTGTGCATAAAACCCTGGAGAAACTCGGGGTCAATGTCATGACCAACGCCGCCGTCAGTGAAGTGACGGCCGATAGCTTGATCACCGCCGATGGCAAAGTGATCAACGCCAGCCTGAAAGTCTGGGCTGCCGGGATTCGCGCGCCGGGTTTCCTCAAGGACATCGATGGCCTGGAAACCAACCGCATCAATCAGCTGCAAGTGCTGCCGACCCTGCAAACCACCCGCGACGAAAACATCTTCGCCTTCGGTGACTGCGCCGCGTGCCCGCAACCGGGCACCGATCGCAACGTGCCGCCACGGGCACAGGCCGCGCATCAGCAGGCTTCGCTGCTGGCCAAATCGCTGAAACTGCGGATCGAAGGCAAGGCGTTGCCGGAGTACAAGTACACCGACTACGGCTCGCTGATTTCGCTGTCGCGTTTTTCGGCTGTGGGTAACTTGATGGGTAACCTCACCGGCAGCGTGATGCTCGAGGGTTGGCTGGCGCGGATGTTTTACGTGTCGCTGTACCGGATGCACCAGATGGCGCTGTATGGCGCGTTTCGCACGGCGATGCTGATGCTCGGCAGCAAGATCGGACGCGGGACTGAGCCGCGGCTCAAGCTGCATTAAGATCTTCGTCATCAGTCAGGGCCTCTTCGCGGGCAAGCCTCGCTCCTACAGGATATGTGTCCGTAGGAGCGAGGCTTGCCCGCGAAGCAGGCGCCTCGGTCTAACCCGCGAACACTTCTGTGTCTCACTGTATCTATCCCCGCAATTACGCCCTTTGCTTACAAACTCCCCCGTGCGCGACACAGTAGCGATACACCACTCCCGCTAAATGGCCACACCCGAGCAAGGCACCCCGCCGGCTACGGGTATCGCCGCAATTGCGTGGCGTCCTTTATCGAACGGTTGTGTCGCGCAACCCAGGAGTATTGAAATGTCCCGTACCACCAAAAACACTATCGGTTTGCTCGGCGCTGTTTTGGCCGGTGGCATGATGTTGTCCGGTTCCGTGTTCGCTGCGCAGCCCCTGACACAAGGCTACCTGCTGGCCTCGGCCGAACAGGTGGTGAAGACCCCTGAAGGCAAATGTGGCGAAGGTAAGTGTGGCGATGCCTCGATGGCAAAAACCGACACGGATGGCGACGGCAAGGTTTCCCGTGCCGAATTCCTGAAAGTCGCGCCGAAGTCCAACTTCGACAAGATCGACACCAACCATGACGGTTTCATCGATGAGCAAGAGGCTTACAACAACGTAAAAGCCAACTTCGAAGCTAATGGCAAGAAAATGCCAAAAGGCTTGTTCGAGCACCTGAAAGACCAAGACGGCGCCTGAGTTTCAGAACGCCAAGCCGCGCTTTTCCATCGAGAAGCGCGGCTTTTTTTCGCCTGGCGTTTTAAACCTGGAAGCGCTGCACCATTGTCTGCAACGAATTGGCCAGCTGTGACAGTTCATGGCTGGAGGCGCTGGTCTGATCGGCCCCCGCGGCGGAGCGCACCGACAGGTCGCGGATGTTCACCAGGTTGCGATCGACTTCACGCGCCACCTGCGCCTGTTCCTCGGCAGCACTGGCGATCACCAGGTTGCGCTCATGAATCTGATGCACCGACGCGGTGATGGTCTGCAACGCCTCGCCCGCACGCTCAGCCAAGGCCAATGTGCTGGCGGCACGGCTTGAACTGGCGTGCATGGAGTCCAGCGCCTGAGTGGAACCGGTGCGCATGCCCTGAACCATCTGTTCGATTTCCTGCGTCGACTGCTGGGTGCGATAAGCCAAGGCGCGAACTTCGTCGGCCACCACCGCGAAACCTCGACCGCTTTCCCCGGCGCGCGCCGCTTCGATGGCCGCGTTGAGGGCCAGCAGGTTGGTTTGCTCGGCAATCGCGCGAATCACATCCAGTACCTTGCCGATGTCCTGAGACTGATTGGCCAACGATTGCACCAACCCCCCGGTGATCTGCACATCGCTGGCAAGCGCGCCGATGGCGGTGACGGTTTCGCTGACCCGCTCCTGGCCAACCTGCGCGGACTCACTGGATTGACGCGTGGCGTCGGAGGTGGACACCGCGTTGCGCGCGACCTCCTCCACCGCAGTGGTCATTTCGGTAACGGCGGTGGCCGCTTGTTCGATCTCGTTGTTCTGCTGTTGCAGATTCTGCGTGCTGTCGAGCGTGACCGCGTTCAACTCATCGGCCGCCGTCGCCAATTGTGCCGCCGAGCCACTGATGCCCTGCAAGGTTTCCCGCAGGTTGCGTTGCATGGTCGCCAGCGCCTGGAGCAAGCGACTCACTTCGTCGTTGCCATGGGTCTCGATGGGGCGTGTCAGGTCGCCCCGTGCGACATTTTCGGCGGCATTCAACGCCTCGCCCAAGGGTTTGACGATGCTGCGTGTCAGCAACATTGCAAGAGCGACGGTGGCCAGGGCGGCCAGCGCGATGAACAGGCTGACGATCATCCGCGACGTTTCGTAATGCGCTGCCGATTTCTGGCTTTCGGCAGCGACTTGTTTGGCGAACAGATCCGCCAGGTCAGTGAGCTGTTTGCCGGAACCATCAACCACGGTTTTCATGTCTACCAGCAGCAGCTTGGTCAGTTCATCGTGGCGCCCCTGTTCAGCCAGGGAGAACGATTGGGCAATGCCGGCACGATAAGCTGCAAAGGTGGTTTTGAACTGGTCATACAAGACCTTGCCTTCAGCACTGTCGACCAACCGGTCATAGGCCGCGATTTTCTCGCTCAGCTCTTTGTCCCGGGTATCCATCTGGCTGCGGTATTGAGCGATGTTCTTCGGGTCCTGATCCAGGGCCATGCGCAGCGAAATGGTACGGATGCGCAGCATGATCTCGCGGATCTCGTCACCGCCACGAATGCTCGGCAGCCATTGTTTCTCTACCGCGACTTCGCTGTCGCGAATGCTCGACATTTGCCCCAGGGCAAAAATCCCGAGTAACGCTACCAGCACGGCGATCAGGGAAAACCCCAAGGCCGCCCGAGGAGCGATGTTCAACTGACGAAGCAACATAACGAGCGCCCTTTTTCTTGTAATGGGAGGTGGGGCGTTGTTTCGGCAGTACCCCGTCGCTTCGCTATCGGCAGGTTGTACGATGACTTGAAGGGAATCGTCTTTTCAGCGGACAAAAAAAATCCCCGTATCTTTCGATACGAGGATTTTTAATATGGTCGGGGTAAGGGGATTCGAACTCCTGACATCCTGCTCCCAAAGCAGGCGCGCTACCGGACTGCGCTATACCCCGGTTTGAAATTGGCTCCGTGACCAGGACTCGAACCTGGGACCCAATGATTAACAGTCATTTGCTCTACCGACTGAGCTATCACGGAACTACATATTTCAATTTACAACGTTGAAGCTTTACTGCGTTCTCTTCGACCCGTTCGCATCGCTGCGTTCGTGTGTCTGAGGCGCGCTATTCTACAATCTTCAGCACCTCTGTCAACCCCCTAAATTGCTTTCAAGTTAATGATTTGCAACTTATTTTGGATTCCTGCTTGGGGAGCGGAAACCCTGGCGGGTGACTGACTGCGGGGCGCACTTTACAAGCCTTTTCCTTAGAGTTCAACAGCCTGGCGAAAAAAAGGCCTCGCAATGCGAGGCCTTCATTATTGCGCCGCCACTTTGGGTCAGGCGAAAACGATTTCGTCGTTTTCCACTGTACCCACTGCGGTGTCGCCCGGCATGAAGCGGCCCGACAGAATCAGCTGCGCCAGCGGGTTTTCGATCCAGCGCTGGATCGCTCGTTTGAGCGGTCGTGCGCCATACACCGGGTCGTAACCGACGGCAATCAGCTTGTCCATGGCTTCCGGGCTGAGTTCCAGCTTCAGCTCGCGCTCGGTCAGGCGACTGCGCAGGCGACCCAACTGGATCTCGGTAATGCCCGCGATCTGATCCCGAGCCAATGGCTCGAAGATCACCACTTCATCCACCCGGTTGATGAACTCCGGCCGGAAGTGCGTGGAAATCGCATCCATCACCGCCGCGCGCTGAGCCTCACGATCACCGACCAGTTCCTGGATCTGCACCGAGCCCAGGTTCGAGGTCATGACGATCACGGTATTCTTGAAATCCACCGTGCGGCCATGGCTGTCAGTCAAGCGACCATCTTCCAGCACTTGCAGCAAGATGTTGAACACGTCCGGGTGGGCCTTCTCGACCTCGTCCAGGAGGATCACCGAATACGGCTTGCGACGCACCGCCTCGGTCAGGTAACCGCCCTCTTCATAGCCTACGTAGCCTGGTGGCGCACCGATCAGACGAGCCACGGAATGCTTCTCCATGAACTCGGACATATCGATCCGCACCATCGCCTCTTCAGTATCAAAGAGGAATTCGGCCAGTGCCTTGCACAACTCGGTTTTACCGACACCGGTCGGGCCGAGGAACATGAACGAACCGCTCGGACGATTCGGGTCGGACAACCCGGCCCGCGAACGCCGCACCGCGTTGGAAACGGCAATCACCGCTTCGTCCTGGCCGATCACGCGTTGGTGCAACAGGCTTTCCATCTTCATCAGCTTGTCGCGCTCGCCTTCGAGCATTTTCGACACCGGAATGCCGGTCCACTTCGAGACGACTTCGGCGATCTCTTCTTCAGTCACCTTGCTGCGCAGCAACTGGTTTTCGCTTTTGCCGTGCTGGTCGACCATTTGCAAGCTGCGCTCCAGGTCCGGGATCACCCCGTATTGCAACTCGGCCATGCGGTTAAGGTCGCCTTTGCGGCGGGCGGTTTCCAGCTCCTGACGGGACTGTTCGATTTTCTGCTGGATCTGCGCAGAGCCCTGGACTTCGGCTTTTTCCGCGTTCCAGATTTCTTCGAGGTCCGAGTACTCACGCTCATGACGAACGATTTCTTCCTGGAGTTTTTCCAGGCGTTTCTTCGCCGCGTCGTCGCTTTCTTTCTTCAGCGCCTGGGATTCCACCTTCAGCTGAATCAGGCGACGCTCCAGACGGTCCAGCACTTCCGGCTTGGAGTCGATCTCCATGCGGATGCGGCTGGCGGCCTCATCGATCAGGTCGATGGCCTTGTCCGGCAACTGACGATCGGTAATGTAGCGATGGCTGAGCTTGGCCGCGGCGATGATCGCGCCGTCGGTAATCGCCACTTTGTGGTGAACCTCGTAACGCTCTTTCAGGCCACGCAGGATCGCGATGGTGTCTTCTTCGCTCGGCTCGTCCACCAGGACTTTCTGGAAGCGTCGCTCAAGCGCGGCGTCCTTCTCTATATATTGGCGGTACTCGTTGAGCGTGGTCGCGCCGACGCAATGCAACTCGCCGCGAGCCAGTGCCGGCTTGAGCATGTTGCCCGCATCCATAGAGCCTTCGCCCTTACCGGCGCCGACCATGGTGTGCAGTTCGTCGATGAACAGGATGATCTGTCCTTCCTGCTTCGACAGTTCGTTGAGCAAGGATTTCAGGCGCTCTTCGAACTCGCCGCGGTACTTGGCACCGGCAATCAACGAGCCCATGTCCAGCGACAACAGGCGCTTGCCCTTGAGGCCATCCGGCACTTCGCCGTTGATGATGCGCTGGGCCAGTCCTTCGGCGATGGCGGTTTTACCGACGCCAGGTTCACCGATCAGCACCGGGTTGTTCTTGGTGCGGCGTTGCAGCACCTGAATGGTCCGGCGAATTTCATCGTCACGACCGATCACCGGGTCGAGCTTGCCTTCTTCGGCACGCTTGGTCAGGTCGACGGTGTATTTGTCCAGGGCCTGGCGCGACTCTTCGTGGTTGGCGTCGTTGACGGCCTCACCACCGCGCAGGTTGTTGATCGCGTTTTCCAGGGCTTTTTTGCTGACGCCCTGGCCGAGCAACAATTTGCCAAGCTTGCTGTTCTCGTCCATCGCGGCGAGCAACACCAATTCGCTGGAGATGAACTGGTCGCCCTTCTGCTGGGCCAGACGATCGGCCTGGTTGAGCAGGCGCGCCAGATCCTGCGACATGTTGACGTCGCCGGTCGGGTTCTGGATTTTCGGTAGCTGGTCGAGCTCTTTGGTCAGCTCTTTACGCAGGCTGTTGACGTCAAAACCCACCTGCATCAACAGGGGTTTGATCGAACCACCCTGCTGTTCAAGCATGGCCTGCATCAAATGCGCCGGTTCAATGCCCGGATGATCGAGGCCGACGGCCAGGGATTGGGCGTCGGACAAGGCTAACTGCAACTTGCTGGTTAAACGGTCTATACGCATGGGTCACCTTCCTTTTGAGCAGGCCGGACCTATAAACATCCTGAATGAAGAAACCTGCCAGATACCTGACTAGATGTGGTCGATTCTGGGAGTTTCAAGCGTCGTACAATTGATGTAGATCAGAGAAGTCTAGCGTTCGAGCCAGATAAGGGAGGCAAATCGGCCCGTTTGGGGGCTACGCCGGTAAGAAAAGAAGCGCGGATCGGTCACGGTGCAGAAACCGCCGCCATAGACGGCCGTTACACCGCGTGCGGCCAGGCGCAAACGCGCCAGCTCATAGATGTCAGCCATGAATTTGCCAGCATTGGCGCTGGGCACAAAAGCGTTGGCGGCTTCAGGCAGTTGCTGGACAAAGGTTTCGCGCACTTCCGGGCCGACTTCAAAGGCTTGCGGGCCAATGGCCGGGCCGAGCCAGACCAGCACTTCGGACGGTGCCACGGCCAGGCTGTCGAGGGTAGCTTCCAGCACACCCGCCGCTAACCCGCGCCAACCGGCATGGGCCGCCGCGACGCGAGTGCCGGCGCGGTCACAAAACAGTGCCGGCAGGCAGTCGGCGGTCATCGCCGCGCAGGCGATACCCGGCGTTGCCGTCCAGCTGGCATCGGCAGTGACCACCCGGCCTGGGTCAGCATGAGCCACGGCGATGCCGTGAACCTGCTGCAACCAGGCCGGTTGAATAGAGAAATAAGCGGTCAGGCGACGGCGGTTTTCGGCGACGGCTTCGGGGCTGTCGTCGACATGATCGCCGAGGTTGAGGCTGTCGAACGGCGCCAGACTGACGCCGCCCGCACGGGTGGTGACGCAGGCTTTCACCCCGGCAGGCGCAGGCCAGTCGGGAATCAGCCAGTCACTCATCCGATGAACGCCTCACGGTCTTGCTTGAGCAGGGTCAGCAACCAGACGAAATCGTCCGGCAGTGGCGATTCCCAGCTCATGCGTTTACCGGTGGTCGGATGATCCAGCTCCAGGAACCGCGCATGCAGCGCCTGACGCGGGAAAGCCTTCAACGATTCGACCATGGTCACACTGGCTGCCGGCGGAATGCGGAAACGACCGCCATAGGCAGGATCTCCGACCAACGGGTAGTTGATGTGGGCCATGTGCACACGAATCTGGTGCGTACGACCGGTTTCCAGCTTCACCCGCACGTGCGTGTGGGAGCGGAAACGCTCGAGCACGCGGTAATGGCTGACGGCTTGCTTGCCCCCTTCCATCACGGCCATGCGCTGGCGTTGCTGGCCGTGACGACCGATCGGCGCGTTGATCTTGCCACCGGCCGTCACCACGCCGATCACGATGCACTCGTAGATCCGGCTGACGCTGCGGCTCTGCAACTGAGTAACCAGCTGCGTCTGCGCTTGAATGGTCTTGGCCACCACCATCAGACCGGTGGTGTCCTTGTCCAGACGATGCACGATACCGGCGCGGGGCACATTGATGATGTCCGGCACGTGGTGCAGCAAGGCGTTGAGCAAGGTGCCATCGGCATGGCCGGCAGCCGGGTGCACCACCAGGCCCGCAGGCTTGTTGATCACCAGGATGTCGTCGTCTTCATAGACGATGTCCAGCTCGATGTCTTGAGCGATCCATTCGCCCTGAGCTTCCTGCTCGGCAGTCAGTTCAAGAATGGCGCCACCGTGAACGATGTCTCGCGGGCGGATAACCGCCCCATCCACAGTCAGGCGGCCGTCTTTGATCCAGGCGGAAAGGCGCGAGCGCGAGTGCTCAGCGAATAATTGTGCGGCGACTTGATCGAGGCGTTGGCCGCCCAATTCGGACGGCACCTCTGCGCGAAGTTCAATTTTATCGGACATGCTCAGACTAGGCGTCGGCACAGCCTTTGGTTTCGGCTGCGCGCTTGTGGTTAAATACGGCGTCTTTTGCCCCGAGGCTATTCAACGGGGCGCTCATCATAACAGGACGGCCCCGCCCAAGACAGCGGCCGTCATAGGGACGCAAGCCGCCATGCAAGTGAAACACCTGCTGCTGATCGCCATCCTCGCATTGACCGCTGCTTGCTCATCGAAGGAAGTCGTAGACGAAAACCTTAGCGAAGTCGAGCTGTACCAGCAGGCTCAGCAAGATCTCGACAATAATAGCTACACTGCCGCCACAGCCAAGCTGAAAGCGCTGGAGTCGCGTTATCCGTTCGGTCGCTACGCTGATCAGGCTCAACTCGAGCTCATCTACGCCAACTACAAGAACACCGAGCCTGAGGCTGCGAAGTCCGCTGCCGAGCGTTTCATTCGTTTGCACCCGCAGCATCCGAACGTGGATTACGCCTACTACCTCAAGGGCCTGACCTCGTTCGATCAGGACGTTGGCCTGTTGGCGCGCTTCCTGCCGCTGGACATGACCAAGCGTGACCCGGGTGCCGCTCGCGACTCCTACAACGAGTTCGCCCAGCTGACCAGCCGCTTCCCGAACAGCCGTTACGCACCAGACGCCAAGCAGCGCATGATCTACTTGCGCAACCTGCTGGCCGCCTACGAAATTCACGTTGCCGACTACTACCTGACCCGTCAGGCCTATGTCGCTGCCGCGAACCGTGGTCGTTATGTGGTGGAAAACTTCCAGGAAACCCCTTCGGTCGGTGACGGCCTGGCGGTGATGACCGAGGCTTACCAGCGTCTGCACCTCGACGATCTGGCGGCTACCAGCCTGGAAACCCTGAAGCTCAACTACCCGAACCACCCAAGCCTGGTGGACGGTCAGTTCGTGCCATCGGTTGCCGAAGCCGACAACCGTTCGTGGTTGAGCAAGGCAACATTGGGTCTGATCGAATCCCGTCCGCCGCTGCCGCCGGGCGAAACCCGCGCCAACCAGGACGTGCAGAAGCAATTCCAGGACGCCAAGGACGCGATCCCGAGCGATCTCAAGCCTAAAGATGAAAATGGCGACGTGATCGAAGAAGAAAATCACGAAGCGGAAGGCAACAACAGCGACCGTTCGTGGTTCAGCTACATGACCTTCGGCGTGTTCGACTGACACATGCCGCCCCTGTAGGAGCGAGCTCGCTCGCGATGGACGTTAACGATAACGCGTGCTTTCTGGATAAACGCGTTGCCCTCGAGTCCATCGCGAGCAAGCTCGCTCCTACAAGTCCCTTTTTTATTCGCTGTGCGCCTGCCATCTCCCCCGGCTAAACTGGCTGATCATTAGCTAAAAAGCAGCTCATCATGCTTCGTTTATTGTTCTGGATCGCCCTGATTGCCGCTGCGGTATGGTTCTGGCGCAAGTTCAAGAGCCAGGCGTCCGCGCCAAGGTCCTCTGCCGAGCTGGAAGCCGCACCGATGGTTCGCTGCGCCCATTGCGGCGTGCACCTGCCCCGTGACCGCGCACTGAACCTTCAACAACAGTGGTATTGCAGCCAGGCTCATCTTGAGCAAGGCCCGGGCACCAGTGATCGCTGAGACGTCCCGTCCCGGCAGCACACGGGCGCAGCGCCTGCTGCGCCTTTATCATCTTTACCGATTAAGCATCGGCATCACCCTGGTGCTGCTGATCGCCAGCAACATGGACAACCAGTTGCTGACGTCCGCCAATGACACCTTGCTGCGCAATGGCAGCTGGCTGTACCTGGTGCTGAATATCCTGCTGGTGGTCTTCCTCGAAGACACCCGACGCCCCACGCAACTGTTTACCCTGGCGCTGATCGACGTCCTGCTCCTGTGCGGCCTGTTCTACGCCGCCGGCGGCGTGGCCAGCGCCATCGGCAACCTGCTGATCGTTTCGGTGGCCATCGGCAACACCTTGTTGCGACGCTCCATTGGCTTGCTGATTGCCGCCGTCGGTGCGATCGGCATCATCGGCTCAAGCTTCTTCCTGAGCTTCAGCCATCCCGCCAGCCCCAACGACTACCTGCAGGCCGGCACGCTCGGCGCTCTGTGTTTCGCCGCGGCGTTACTGGTGCAAGGCCTGATGCGACGCCTGGAAGTCAGCGAAACCCTGGCCGAACAGCGGGCCAGCGAAGTCGTCGGCCTCGAAGCCCTCAACGCACTGATCCTGCAACGGATGCGCACCGGCATCCTGGTACTCGACAACCAGCGCCGGGTTCAATTGGCCAATCACAGCGCCTTGACCCTGCTGGGCCGCGAAAGCCTCGAAGGCCAACGGATCGACGAGCACTCCCCAACCCTGGTCGAACGCCTGGAATTGTGGCTCAACAACCCGACGTTGCGCCCCCAGAGCCTGAAAGTCGCCCACAACGGTCTGGAGTTGCAGCCAAGTTTCATTACGCTGGACCAAAGCCCGCACTACCAGACCCTGGTGTTCCTCGAAGACCTCGCTCAAATCGCTCAACACGCCCAACAGCTGAAACTCGCCGCGCTCGGGCGCCTGACCGCCGGTATCTCCCATGAAATCCGCAATCCACTGGGTGCCATTAGTCATGCCGCGCAGCTATTACAGGAATCAGAGGAACTGAACGGCGCGGATCGACGTCTGACACAGATTATTCAAGACCACTCTCAGCGAATGAATCGGGTAATCGAAAACGTCCTGCAACTGTCCCGCCGCCAGCAAACCGTGCCGCAACGGCTCGATCTGAAGCCGTGGCTGGAGCAGTTCGTGGCCGAAACCCGCGAGCGGGCGACCGAGGGTCAGCAGATTCAATTGCGCATAGCCTCGGGAGACTTCAAAACGTTGATGGATCCGAACCAGCTGACGCAGATTCTCGACAATCTGTTACGCAACGCCTGGCGCCATAGCGCCCTGAGCCACGATCCGGCGCAGGTCTGGCTCGAGTTGTTTGTCGACGCCGACAGCCAACTACCCATCCTCGAGATCCTCGACAATGGACCCGGCGTGGCACCGGACCATCAGGCGCATCTGTTCGAACCCTTCTTCACCACCAGCACCCAAGGCACTGGCCTGGGGCTGTATCTGTCCCGTGAGCTGTGCGAAAGCAACCAAGCCCGCCTAGACTTCAAACCACGCCAAGGCGGCGGCTGCTTTCGTATCACCTTTGCTCACGGACGGAAACAAAGTTGAACACTAGCCCACGGCAAAAAGTCCTGATCGTCGACGACGAACCGGATATCCGCGAACTCCTGGAAATCACCCTGGGCCGGATGAAAATCGACACCTTCAGTGCCCGCAACCTTGGCGAAGCCCAAGCGCTGCTGGCGCGAGAGACGCTTGATCTGTGCCTGACCGACATGCGCCTGCCGGATGGCACCGGCCTTGAACTGGTGCAATACATCCAGCAACGCCACCCTAACGTGCCGGTGGCAATGATCACCGCTTACGGCAGCCTGGAAGTAGCGATCAACGCCCTCAAGGCGGGTGCCTTCGACTTCCTGACCAAACCGGTCGACCTCACTCGCCTGCGGGAACTGGTCAGCAGCGCCCTGCTCCTGCCCGCACCCGGCATCACCATTGATCGCCGTCTGCTGGGCGATTCATTGCCCATGCGCAACCTGCGCAAGCACATCGACAAACTGGCCCGCAGCCAGGCGCCGGTCTATATCAGCGGCGAATCCGGCAGCGGCAAGGAGTTGGTCGCCCGGCTGATCCATGAGCAAGGGCCGCGCGCCAAGCAACCGTTTATCCCGGTCAACTGCGGGGCGATCCCGTCAGAGCTGATGGAAAGCGAGTTTTTCGGGCATCGCAAAGGCAGCTTCAGCGGCGCCTTTGAAGATAAACCGGGGCTGTTCCAGGCAGCCAACGGCGGCACCCTGTTCCTCGATGAAGTGGCTGATCTCCCCCTGGCGATGCAGGTCAAATTGCTCCGGGCGATCCAGGAGAAAGCCGTGCGCAGTGTCGGCGGCCAGCAGGAAACCGTGGTCGATGTGCGCATCCTCTGCGCCACGCACAAAGACCTCGACGCCGAAGTGGCGGCCGAACGCTTTCGCCAGGATTTGTACTACCGGTTGAATGTGATCGAGTTACGGGTGCCGCCCTTGCGCGAACGCCGGGACGACATCGAGACCTTGGCCAATCATGTGCTCAAACGCTTGGCCGCCAGCACAGGGCAACCCGCCGCAAAACTCCACCCACAGGCGCTGGAGGCGCTGAAAAGCTATCGTTTTCCGGGCAACGTACGGGAACTGGAAAACATGCTCGAACGGGCTCATACGTTGTGCGAGAACAAACAGATCGAAGCCGGCGACCTGCGACTGGCCGAGGGTAACTGCAACCCGGAAGGGGGCGTGCCGGACCTGACGCAGATCGACAACCTGGAAGATTATCTGGAAAACGTCGAACGCAAACTCATCCTCCAGGCGCTGGAGGAAACACGCTGGAACCGCACGGCGGCGGCTCAGCGGTTGAATTTGTCGTTTCGGTCGATGCGCTACAGGTTGAAGAAATTGGGGCTGGATTGAGGGCCCCTTCGCGGGCAAGCCCGCTCCCACATTTGACCTTCAGCGAACACAATATTTGTGAACTGCCGAGATCAAATGTGGGAGCGGGCTTGCTCGCGAAGGCGATCTAACCGACGCCGAAGGTGTTGCGGCTAAATCCGCCCAACCGGCGCATACGGCGCAGGATCAATAATCGGTGCCCGCCCCAGCATCACATCCGCAAACAACTGACACGACGCCGGCGCCAACACCAACCCGTTACGGTAATGCCCGCAATTGAGCCACAACCCGTCAAACCCGGGCACCCGGCCAATGTACGGAATCCCCTCGGGCGAACCCGGCCGCAACCCGGCCCAATGCCCCACGACCTCAGCATCCGCCAGCGCAGGAATCAACTCGACCGCCGACGCTTTCAAACTCTCCAGGGCAGACTCCGTCGGTGTCTTGTCGAAACCTTCATGCTCTAAGGTACTGCCAATCAGAATGTGCCCGTCGCGCCGGGGAATCGCATAACGCCCCTTGGCCAGCACCATGCTCGGCAGGAAATCCGCCGCGCACTTGTAGAGAATCATCTGCCCTTTCACCGGTTCGACTGGCAGGTCCAGCCCCAGGCTTTTGAGCAAATCACCGCTCCAGGCACCCGCGGTCAGCACCACCTGATCGCCATGAATGGCCCCCGCCGAGGTCTGCACCCCGACCACCGCAGCGCCTTCGCGGATAAACCCGCTGACTTCGCACTGCTCATGGATGGTCACGTTCGGCAGCGCCAGCAAGGCAGCCTTGAGCGACTTCACCAGCCGCGGATTGCGCACGTTGGCGACGTCGGCCATGTAGATTGCCCGGGAAAAACCGCCGCCCAGTACGGGAACAGCGTCATGGGCCGCCGAGATATCCACCGCCCGCAACGGTCGGTTTTCCCGCTCGGCCCAGGCCAGCGCCTCGGCCTCATCCTCCAGATCCAGCCAATACAGGCCGGTGGTGTGCACTTCAGGATCGACGCCGGTTGCAGCAAACAGTCGCTCGCCCAGCTGTGGATAAAAATCCTGTGACCAATGCGCCAGCGCGGTGACTGCCGGGCTGTAGCGCCATGGATACAGCGGGGAGACGATGCCGCCGCCGGCCCAGGACGATTCCTGACCGACGTTCGAACGATCCAGCAGCACCACACTCTGCACTTCGGACGCGAGATTAAACGCCGTCAGCAACCCAATCACGCCGCCGCCAACGATCACCACTTGCTGTTGCCTGGTCATGTTCTGATCCAACCGTTAAAGAGACAGAGGCGCAAAAGGCGCCTGAAAAAGGAACTCAGCGACCCCAGCAATCCTTGCTCGTCAGACCGGACGCCGCATTGGCCATGCTTCTGACGCCGGTGTTGGTGATAGTGAAATCGCCACACCTGTCAGTTGCCATGGCGGTGCCTGTCTTGCGCACGGCCGTCAGCAGGAAGGTCTGGTCGGTCAGGGTTGGGGTAATGGTGTAGAAGTCATTACCCGCACTCAGCCCGGTGGCGTTG
The DNA here is from genome assembly GCF_044746405.1 of Pseudomonas sp. NPDC086251. NCBI lineage: Bacteria > Pseudomonadati > Pseudomonadota > Gammaproteobacteria > Pseudomonadales > Pseudomonadaceae > Pseudomonas > Pseudomonas sp. NPDC086251. Next base: position 17,738 of record NZ_JBIVBY010000031.1, on the reverse strand, counting down.
GTGTAGACGTTGTTCTTCGAATAGAAACGCTCGAGGAGCTGCGCTTGTTCGGAGAGCAGGCCGGCGACTTCGGTGCGACGGCCCTTTTTCACGTACTCGGTGAGGCTCGGGTAGCCAATGGTGATGACGATCCCGATGATCGCAATCACGATCATGATTTCGATCAAGGTAAAACCTCGGTTGGTTCTGCGCATGCCTCAACTCTCACTGACTGTTTACTGTATTTGTCGCCACATGATGCGCCGGCTGCCGCCACCGCCCTTTTCAACCAGCCTGACCACCGCGCCACTGGTATCGCCGACGATCTTGCCGGTTCCGCCGTCGACGATGGCGTTCACGATCGGAATCCCGCCCGTGAAGACCACCCCGCTGGAAATCGTGTCGGTGCTGTCGATCAAACCATCGCCAGTGGTATCGAGCACCGCGTAGTTGAGCATCTTACCGCTGAACGCATCCAGTTCGACCAGTTTGCCGGTGCCAAAGCTCGCGCACGGGTCGGTGGTGTCGACGATCGCCGTGGTGAAAACGATCCGACCCAGCACCAGTGAGGCCTGATTGATCACCCGCTCCCCCGTCAATACACTGTTGTAGACCAGTGGCAAGTACCAGCCCTTCTCCGCCGGATAGGTCACGTCGTTCTGGCTGGTGGTAATGATTTGCCCCGAGCCGGTCGACAGCACACCCGTCACCGCCTGGGCCTGCAAGCTGGAGGTGGTGATCTGCCCGGAACCGCCGTTCGCGTCCCACACGGCATAGAACGCCTGCAAATCCTTGCTGGTCTTGTCGGCCGTTTCGTTGAATTTGCCGGTGCCGAAAAACACCACCTTGCCGCCCAGTGGATTGTCCGCCAGCAGCGGCTGCACGGTGATCGGCTGGGTCGCGCCGCCTGCCGTGGTAAACAACGGTTTGCCGGAAAACGCCACACCCCAGGTGTCCGTGGTGATACCGCTTAAATCAAATTTCCAGAGCCGCCCTTTCAAGTCTCCACCATAGGCGGCCTGCACCACGTTCTGCGAGTTGACCTTGAGCTTTACCGAGGACAAGCCGTTGGTGGTTTCTGTGCTGTCGACCACGATTTTTTTGATCAGCGAACCGTCACGAATATCCACGACATACAACGCCGCTACCCCGGAGTTACTGCCGTAGCCGTTGGAGATGAACGCCGCCCATCGACCGTCAGCCAAGCGTGCCACTTCCGGGCGGGCGTAGGCATAACCCAGATCATTGAAAACGTTGGCCGTATTCGCCGTGGTCGGCGCAGTGATTTCCCACAGCGCCTTGGTCACGTTACCGGCCGAGGCGTCGAACAACTGCAGCGCGTAAAACGTCTTGCCGCCCGCACCCGTCCCGCCCAGTGCCAGGGTTTTCCAGGCACTGTTGAGCTGGGCATCGAACACCCCGACCTGACCGTCGACCAGAAACTTGTGGCTGACGCCGTTGCTGTAAGCGGTATCGGCGATATAGCGCAACGATGGCAGCACACTGGACGGCATGTAGGCGTAACGCCTGGCACCGTTGGCGGCGTTGATGACGCTGACAAAGCCATCGTTGGCGTTGACCACCAGACTGGAACTCATGTTGGTGGCTTTGGTGGCCAGGTAAGTGCTGTAGCTGGTGTCACCGATCAGGTCGGAGGCGGTTTTTTCTGCGGGTGATGCAAGCACCAGGGGCGAATTGATGATGTCGCCGAGCAACACGTTGCGCACTTTCAATCCGGTTTTGTTGGTGCCTTTGCTCCATTCCACCAGATCAATGCCGGTAATGCCGGTGGGCAGGCTCTGACTCAACGACGTCTGCTGCGTCGGGGCGAAATTGCTGTAGGCCAGGGTGACAGGGGCGTTAGTCAGGGTGTTCCAGGATTGGTAGGTCGGTGCCGTGGCGGCGGGCACGATGGCCGTGTCGGTGGTCCAGAGCACCGAGGCAGTATTCACCGCGCCATTGGCGGTAAAGCCATAGGATTTGATGGTGCCGCGCCAGTCCTTGGGGTCATAGCTGGTCTGGTAATAGGCGGAACCGGCAACGATGATCGAGCTGCTGGTGGTGCCGCTGCCTCCGGAACCGGCCTTGGACGTGATGTCGCTCAGGGCGGAGGACAACGCAATATTGAGGCCGATGCTGTCGGTGGCCTGGTAGTACTTGCCCTGCCCGTAATTGGCGGCGTCCGACAACATCTGATTCGCGGCGGTGAAACCCACGGTGTAGGTGTTCATGTTTTGCTTGGGAAAATCCGCCGCATTCCAGCTCTTGCCGGCCAGATCGGTGCCTGTGGAGCGCATGTCGATGTCGAAGGCAAACTTGGCGATGTCGTCCAGATACAGCGTGTCGCCCTCTCCATCACCGTTCAGGTTGTCACCGTCATTGTTCACGCCATCCCAATTGGGCAGACGAGTACCACCCAATGGATCGGTCGTGGGAAAGGTCCGGTCGAAGGTCGGCAAGCCATCGGTGATCACCACGCCGTAGTTTTTCTGGCAGCGGTACTGAATCGGGCTGGTGTACGTCGTCGGTGTCGAGTTATAGAACGGCGCCAGTCCGCGGAAATAGCGATTTATTTCGTAGTAGGTTTCCGCCAGTGGCGTGTTGGCGATGGCACTCAAGGCGTTGATGGAGGCGAGCAGATTGTTGTAATTGCTGTCAGCCTGGGCCTGGGTGACGCTGCCGCTGACTGGAGACAGGTCGCTGATCGATCGGGCGATGAAGCCGCCACCGCCGGAGTTACTGCTCGTCGGTGGATTGAACGTCGCCAGGCCAATGCGCAACGCGCGATTGCTGGAGACCAGGCTGGTGGACACATCCTGTGCCACGCTGATCCGGTATTCGTTGGGAATTGCGTTGGTCCCTGTAGTGAAATCCCGGTTCGAACCGTTGGCCAGGCCCACCAGATAAGACAGGTAGTCAGCCGTGTAACGTGTGTTTTCATTGCCTACCGGGTCGGGCAGCTTCAGGCAGATCGATGACAGCCCCAAAAAACCACGATAAAAACCGTACCAGTTGCCATTGGTCGAGCAACCGCCACGATTGAGGCTCGACAACAAAATATTGGTATCACTCATGTCCAGGTTCTGACCGCCCAGGCAGGACAAGTTCGAATTGCAAATCGCTATCTGTGGCCAGTTGGCCGCGGGATTGAAACCCGGCGCCCAAATGATGTTGTTCATGCTCCCCGAGTCATCGATCAACAGCATGACGTTTGGCGCAACGGCCGCGGCGCTCAACAGTGGAGAATCCGACGGTGTGAAGGCATAGGCCGGAGCCGACAGGTACAGCCCCAAAAGCGCACCACACAGCAGCGACCACCATCCGGTGCGCCTCTCAGTACTTCGCATAAATACTCTCCACCACACTGCGTGAATTGCGCGAGGTGCCCGGGAAACCCACGGCAGTCACTCGGTACAGCGTTGCCGAGGTATTGCTCGGCACATTCACGGCGGTCAGGGTGGTGCCGATATTCTGCACGCCGTAGAAACCGTTGCCGGCGGCGATCCAGGTCACCCCCGAAGTGGAATTGAACACGGCGGTGGTGATTGAAGAAGATTCTGCCGGTGGCAAGCATTGGCTGGTGCCGCTGCAGACCGGCAACGTGTAGGTGTCCACTTGCACCGCACTTTCGCCGATGCGCAATGCCGCTTCGGCACTCTGGAAAGCCTGATTGCGCAAGGTCACGCTGCCGGCCATTTTTTCCTGCAGGGTGGCATTCTGCATGGATGAAATGCCGATCAGCGTCAGTAACAACAGAAACACCAGGCTCACCAGCAGTGCCATGCCGCGCTGGCGGTGAGAGGACATGGTAGAAAAGCTCATCGTCCCTCCCCTCATGGCAAGCGGTTGCGCAAAGCGGCAACCACGTTGAAGGTTTGATTGCGCACCCGGTTGTTCGGGTCCGTGAGGGTCAACGTCAGGCGCACGCTGCGAATACGTGCCGGATCGGCAGGGTTGGTGCTGTAACTGGAGGCTGCCGTATCGGTGGCCGAACTGGCGAGGCCGAAGCTCACATTGAAGGCGCTGACGTTGTCCACCAGCACGAATTGGCTCGGCGTGCCGCTGCCGGCACCCATCGTCAGCTGTCCATTTTTCAGGCTGTAGATCAGTCGCCGGATGGGAAAGGCCTGCTGCCCTGACGCCGGCGCCCGCACGCCGGTATAGGCCGTCGCCGTATTTCGGCAATCGGAAACCACGGTCCAGGTCGGCGCCCCGCCACTGCCACCGACATCGGCGCTCACCAGCGTGAGCTTGAGATTGGCGTTATCCCAGTTGATCGGCGTTATCTGGTTGGCGTTGAAATCACCCGTCGCACTGGCGTCGGTGATCGTGCCCAGGCAGCCGAACATGCCCACCATGCGGATTTCCTGAATCATCTTGCTCAGCACGAAACGCGCATCTTCCTGAATGCTGGCGGCCGTGTTCTGGCTGACGTAAGTGTTCTTCGCCGCGATAAAAACCTGCGCCACGCCCAGCACCACGATCAAACTCAGCGCGAGGGCAATCAGCAATTCAATCAGGCCGAAACCACTATTGAGCCGCTTCATGGTGTCGACACCGGGTCGACAGTCGCGCGACTGGCCAGCACAAAACTGCGACGGGCATTGGCGGTATTGGCCGCCCGCGAGTCGTCCCAGGTAATGGTGATGGTGTACACCCGCTGATTTAGGGTGACGCTACCTGTTGCGGTCGCACCGAGGGAATTGACGATGTTGGAGGTGAAGTCGTAGAGGTCCTGATCGCGGGCGACGTTCAGGTTACCCGAGGTGGGAGGCGTGACGGTGTAGTCGGCGCCGGAGTTGGCGCGAATGCGGTCCATCATGTCGTAGGCGATAAAACTCGCCTGGCTGGTCATCCGCGAGCTGTCAGTGTACTTCAGCGCATTCAGCTGAAGCGCTGCCGCCCCCAGCAGCCCGACGCTAAGAATCACTAACGCCACCAAGACTTCGATCAGCGTCATGCCGTCCTGTGCACGCCTGCTCCATCCCCTCATCCGCAACTTCCACCCACTAGCACTCGTCCGTTCAAACACACATTCAGCGTCCTGCTTTGCGCCCCCAATACATAGCTGATCACCACCGCCGTGGACGGTGCCGACAAGCCCCCCAGATTATTGAAATCGATGGCGGTCACTCCTGAGGTTAGCGTCAGAGTCGCGCCGCTGCTCATCGCCGGAACAACCCGCAATACATTCGCCGGATTGCCAGTACCGTCATACACCGTCAATTCCCCGGTCCAGACACTGCCGCCCGCCGTTGGACGGATCCGGGTGGTGACGCCTCGGTCGATCGCTTCCAGGCGGGCGAAATTCAGACCGCGCTGCAGATCACCGATCTCGGTATCGGCCTTGGTGCTTTGCACCGAACGGGTAAACGCCGGGACAGCCAGGGTGATCAGGATCAGAAACACCGCGAGCGCGACCAGCAACTCGATCAACGTGAAACCTTTTGTACGATGTTCCATCGATGCCCTCCGTTGCCGTCGGCTATACCTGCTTCTACACGCTAGAGCATTCGACCGGCAGATGTCCGGTTGTTTTGCCATTACTCGCGCACGGATCGCGCGGGCCACTGCATTCCAGGGAAGGAGATGCCATGCATCAGCAAGGTTTCAGCGTGATCGAACTGCTCATGGGACTGACAATTGCCGGGATTGTTCTGCTACTGGTCGGTCCGGCGTTCGCAACCCTCACAGAATCGAACCATCGCGAAGAAGCAGCGGCGTCGCTTGTCAGCGGGATGCGCAGCGCCAGGAGCGAAGCGATCGCACGCAACCAGACCGTGGTCATTCACGGGATAAACGACGACTGGGGCCAGGGCTGGCGAATTATTCTGGATGTAAACGGCAAAGGACACGAGGACAGCGACAATCCGCTGCTGGTCGAACGTCGGAGCGAGACGCGGGTGCCGATTTTCGGCAATAGCTACGTCAGGACTGCCGTCCGATTCAGCCATCTGGGTGAACCACTGCACGGTGGCTTTCAATCGGGGACCTTGCACATCTGCGCAGCCCACGAAGCGGTGAGTCAGCTCCAGGTGGTGCTGGCCTCAAGCGGTCGCGTCAGCCTGCGCAGCAAAAAGGCTGCGCAGGCGTTATGCGAGGGAGGAAAAAGCTCAGAGCAGCGAGCGGACCCGTAGCTCTTTAGGCATGGAGAAGGTGATGTTCTCTTCGCGACCGGCCAATTCATCGGCACCGGTAGCGCCCCACGCCTGCAACTGCTGGATCACGCCACGCACCAGGACTTCTGGAGCCGAGGCACCCGCGGTGATGCCAATGCGCTCGACACCGTCGAACCAGCTTTTTTGCAGGTCTTCGGCACCGTCGATCAGGTAGGCCGGGGTGGCCATGCGCTCGGCGAGCTCGCGCAGGCGATTGGAGTTGGAGCTGTTCGGGCTGCCGACCACCAACACCACGTCGCATTCATCGGCCAATTGCTTGACCGCGTCCTGACGGTTTTGCGTGGCGTAGCAGATGTCGTCCTTGCGTGGCCCACCGATGGCCGGAAAACGCGCACGCAGGGCGTCGATAACGCGACTGGTGTCGTCCATGGACAACGTGGTCTGGGTCACGAACGCCAGCCTATCCGGGTTATGCACCTGCAGCGCGGCGACGTCTTTCTCGTCTTCGACCAGATAGATCGCGCCACCATTGCTGCTATCGTACTGGCCCATGGTGCCTTCGACTTCCGGGTGACCGGCGTGGCCGATGAGGATGCATTCACGGCCGTCGCGGCTGTAACGCGCGACTTCGATGTGCACCTTGGTCACCAGCGGGCACGTCGCGTCGAACACTTTCAGGCCACGGCCGGCAGCTTCGGTCCGCACGGCCTGGGAAACACCGTGGGCACTGAAGATCACAATGACGTCGTCCGGCACCTGATCCAGTTCCTCGACGAAGATCGCCCCGCGAGCGCGAAGGTCTTCGACGACGAATTTGTTGTGGACCACTTCGTGGCGCACGTAGATCGGCGGCCCGAAGACTTCCAGGGCGCGGTTGACGATTTCGATCGCCCGGTCCACGCCGGCGCAGAAGCCACGGGGGTTGGCGAGTTTGATTTGCATGCTGTGCCTCGTGTCTTGCGCGCAAGAAATAAGATCATTACAACCCTGTAGGAGCAGAGCTTGCTCGCGAAGGCGGTGCTCCAGTCAACATTGAAGTTGAATGTGATGACGCCTTCGCGAGCAAGCTCAGCTCCTACAGTTGACCGTGTCGGGTCAATTACAACGATTTGACGTTGATGATCTCGACGTCAAAGGTCAAGGTTTTGCCGGCCAACGGATGATTGAAGTCGATGGTCACTTGCTCATCATCGAATTCTTTCACCACACCGGGCAGCTCAGTATTCGCCGCATCGTTGAAGATCACCAGCAAACCCGGTGACAGTTCCATGTCCTTGAACTGCGAGCGCGGGATGATCTGTACGTTCTGCGGGTTGGGCTGACCAAAAGCGTTCTCCGGCTGAATCGTCAGCGTACGCTTGTCGCCAGCCTTGAAGCCGAACAGTGCCGCTTCGAAACCTGGCAACAGGTTACCGTCGCCGACCTTGAAGGTCGCCGGGGCTTTGTCGAAGGTGCTGTCGACGGTGTCGCCGTTCTCCAGGCGCAGTGCAAAGTGCAAGGTGACTTCCGTGTTCTGGCGGATGCGTTGCTCAGCCAATACCTGTTCAGTCATGAACGGCTTCTCCGGTTTTCTTACTTTTGAACATATCCAGTGCAAGCATCACGGCGCCGACAGTAATAGCGCTGTCAGCAAAGTTGAACGCCGGGAAATACCAGCGGTTCTGCCAGTGCACCAGGATGAAATCGATCACATGACCCAGGGCAATGCGGTCATACAGATTGCCCAGCGCGCCACCCAGCACCAGCACCAAAGCGACGGCCAGCCAGGTTTCATTGCGCCCCAGACGCTTGAGCCACACCACCAGCACCGCACTCACCGCCACAGCGATCAGGGCAAACAACCAGCGCTGCCAGCCGGAACTGTCGGCCAGGAAGCTGAACGCCGCGCCGGTGTTGTAGGCGAGTGTCCAGCTGAAATAATCGGGGATCACCACGATCTGCTGGTACATCGCGAGCTTGCCTTCGAAGTAGAACTTGCTGGCCTGGTCAATGACCAGGACCAGCAAACTCAACCAGAGCCAGCTCAGCCGTCCGAAACGGCCAGCCGCATTAGGCATAGTGGCGAACCTCGCCCGCGCCGCTGATGTTGTCGACGCAACGACCGCAGATTTCCGGATGCTCCGGGTTCACGCCGACGTCTTCACGGCAGTGCCAGCAACGGGCGCACTTAGGGAAGGCCGACTTGACGATTTGCAGCTTCAAACCGCTGACTTCGGTGACCACAGCATCGGCCGGCGCCTGCACGAACGGTGCAACGGTAGCGGTCGAGGTGATCAGCACGAAGCGCAGTTCGTTGCTCAGCCTGGCCAGGTCGGCGCTCAGCGATTCTTCGGCGAACAGCGTCACTTCGGCTTGCAGGTTGCCACCGACGGCCTTGGCCGCGCGCTGGATCTCCATTTCCTTGTTGACCGCCACCTTCACCGCCATGATCCGCTCCCAGTAGGCGCGGTCCAGCTCGACGCCTTCCGGCAGCTCGCTCAGGCCTTCGTACCAGGTGTTGAGCATGACCGATTCGTTACGCTCGCCCGGCAGGTATTCCCACAGTTCGTCGGCGGTGAACGCCAGGATCGGCGCGATCCAGCGCACCAGCGCTTCACTGATGTGGTACAGCGCGGTTTGCGCCGAACGGCGAGCCTTGCTGTTGGCGCCAGTGGTGTACTGACGGTCCTTGATGATGTCGAGGTAGAAACCGCCCAGCTCCTGCACGCAGAAGTTGTGGATCTTGGAGTAGACGTTCCAGAAGCGGTATTCGCCGTAGTGCTCTTGCAACTCGCGTTGCAGCAGCAGGGTACGGTCCACGGCCCAACGGTCCAGCGCGAGCATTTCCTCGGCTGGCAGGATGTCGGTGGCCGGGTTGAAGCCGGTCAGGTTCGACAGCAGGAAGCGCGCGGTGTTACGGATACGCCGGTAGGCGTCCGCACTGCGTTGCAGGATCTGCTCGGAAACCGCCATTTCACCCGAGTAATCGGTGGAAGCCACCCACAGACGCATGATGTCGGCGCCCAGGGTGTCGTTGACTTTTTGCGGCGCGATGACGTTGCCCAAGGACTTGGACATCTTGCGGCCGGACTCGTCGACGGTGAAGCCGTGGGTCAGCAACTCGCGGTACGGCGCGTGGTTGTCGATGGCGCAACCGGTCAGCAGCGACGAGTGGAACCAGCCACGGTGTTGGTCCGAACCTTCCAGGTACAGGTCGGCGCGTGGGCCGGTCTCGTGCCCCATCGGGTGCGAACCGCGCAGGACGTGCCAGTGCGTGGTGCCCGAATCGAACCAGACGTCCAGGGTGTCGCTGATCTTGTCGTACTGTGGCGCTTCGTCACCGAGCAACTCGGCAGCGTCCATCTTGAACCAGGCTTCGATGCCTTCGACTTCGACGCGCTTGGCGACTTCTTCCATCAGCTCGGCGGTACGTGGGTGCAGTTCGCCGCTTTCCTTGTTCAGGAAGAACGGGATCGGCACGCCCCAGTTACGCTGGCGGGAGATGCACCAGTCCGGACGGTTGGCGATCATCGAGTGCAGGCGCGCCTGGCCCCAGGCCGGGACGAACTTGGTGTCTTCGATGGCTTTGATCGCCCGCTTGCGCAGGGTTTCGCCGGTCTCAGGCTGTTTGTCCATGCCGATGAACCACTGCGCGGTGGCGCGGTAGATCAGCGGGGTCTTGTGACGCCAGCAGTGCATGTAGCTGTGTTCGATGATGCTGGTGTGCAGCAGCGCACCGACTTCGGTCAGTTTATCGACGATGGCCGGGTTGGCTTTCCAGATGAACTGGCCGCCGAAGAACTCCAGCGACGGCACGTAAACGCCGTTGCTTTGCACCGGATTGATGATGTCGTCGTTGACCATGCCGTACTTCTTGCAGGTCACGAAGTCGTCTACGCCGTAGGCCGGCGAGGAGTGAACCACGCCGGTGCCAGCGCCCAGTTCGACGTAGTCGGCCAGGTAAACCGGCGACAGGCGATCGTAGAACGGATGACGGAAGTTGATCAGTTCCAGTGCTTTACCGGTGGTGGTCGCGATGACCGAACCTTCCAGGCTGTAACGGGCCAGGCACGACTCGACCAGCTCTTCAGCCAGCACCAGCAACTTGTCGCCGACGTCGACCAGGGCGTAGTTGAATTCCGGGTGAACGTTCAGCGCCTGGTTGGCCGGGATGGTCCACGGGGTGGTGGTCCAAATCACGATCGAAGCAGGTTTGCCCAGTGACGGCAGACCGAAAGCGGCAGCCAGCTTGGCTTCATCGGCAATCGGGAACGCGACGTCGATGGTCGAGGACTTTTTGTTTTCGTACTCGACTTCCGCTTCAGCCAAGGCCGAACCGCAATCGAAGCACCAGTTCACAGGCTTCAGGCCCTTGAACACGAAACCGCCCTTGACGATTTCGGCCAAGGCACGGATTTCACCGGCCTCGTTCTTGAAGTCCATGGTCTTGTACGGGTTGGCGAAGTCGCCCAACACGCCCAGACGGATGAACTCGGACTTCTGGCCTTCGATCTGTTCGGTGGCGTAGGCACGGCACAGTTCGCGGGTCTTGTCCGCGCCCAGGTTCTTGCCGTGGGTCACTTCGACTTTGTGCTCGATCGGCAGACCGTGGCAGTCCCAGCCCGGCACATACGGCGCGTCGAAACCCGACAGGGTCTTCGAGCGGATGATCATGTCCTTGAGAATCTTGTTCAGCGCATGACCGATGTGAATCGTGCCGTTGGCGTACGGAGGACCGTCGTGCAGTACGAACTTCGGACGATCCTTGCCAATCTCGCGCAACTTACCGTACAGGCCAATGCTGTCCCAGCGCTGCAGAATCTGCGGTTCGCGCTGAGGCAGGCCGGCCTTCATTGGGAAGGCGGTGTCCGGAAGGTTTAGCGTGGCTTTATAGTCGGTCATTTAAGGCTCTTCATTAGCGATTGGCGCTAGGTGCGACAGGGCACGGGCGGCGGCAACATCCGCATTGATCGCCGTCTTAAGCGCCTCCAGAGAGGCGAAACGCTGCTCTTCACGCAGCTTGTGGTGGAAAACCACCGTCAAACGCCGGTCATACAGATCGCCGGCAAAATCTAAAAGGTGCACTTCCAGGTGGGCTTTGCCATCACCTTGGACCGTTGGCCGCACGCCGATATTGGCGACGCCTGGCCAGGTCTTGCCGTCGATGTCGACGTTGACCAGGTAAACCCCGGACAACGGCACGCGACGGCGCTTGAGTTGTATGTTGGCGGTTGGCGTACCCAGTTGGCGCGCCAGCTTCTGGCCATGCAGGACGCGCCCGGCAATCCGGAACGGACGACCGAGCAAGCGTTCGGCCAAGGCAAAATCGGCAGCGGCCAGGGCATTGCGGACCTGGGTGCTGCTGACGCGAATACCGTCCAGTTCGACGGTTTGCGCCGCCTCGACGGTAAAACCCTGGAGGACGCCGGCCTGCTGCAGGAAATCGAAATCCCCCACCCGATCACAACCGAACCGGAAGTCGTCACCGACCTCCAGGTGCTGCACGCCGAGGCCGTCCACCAGAATCGTATCGACGAATTCGGCGGCGCTGAGCTTGCTCAGGCGTTGGTTGAAGGCCAGGCACAGAACCCGGTCGACACCTTCCTCGGCCAGCAGCTGCAATTTGTCGCGCAGTCGGGCCAGACGAGCCGGTGCCGTGTCGGGGGCAAAAAACTCCCGGGGCTGCGGCTCGAAAATCACCACGCAGCTGGGCACGCCCAACTCGATTGCACGTTCACGCAGCCTCGCCAGGATAGCCTGGTGGCCACGGTGAACACCGTCAAAGTTGCCAATAGTGGCGACACAGCCCCGATGCTGGGGGCGCAGATTGTGGAGGCCTCGAACCAGCTGCATAACGCGCTTCTTGCTCATAAAGTGGTCGATTATAACCACACCCGGCGGCCGACGACAGGCAACACCGTAACCCAAAGTGATCGAGCCGACAAAACCGCCAGCCCGCCCGTGTTTATCGAGGTCTGAACCTCAGCTTAACGCTTTGCGATTGAAGTCGCGCAAACGGAAGCCCATCAACAGCAACATACCGAAATAAGCCACCACGCCAGCCGCTACCAGAGCCCCCAGACGCAGGAAGCGCTCGAGCATATGGCCCTGATCCCAGGCCGGCATAAAGTGCATTCCAGCCAGCAATACCGCAGACATGACGACGACCGCGACGACCAGCTTGGCGCCAAACTTCGCCCAACCCGGTTGCGGCTGGTACATCTGCTGCTTGCGCAGCTGATAGAACAGCAGACCTGCGTTAAGGCAAGCACCCGCGCTGATGGCCAGGGCCAGGCCCGCGTGAGCCAACGGACCGATCAGCACCAGGTTGAACAATTGCGTGCAAACCAGCGTGAAAATCGCAATTTTTACCGGCGTGCGGATGTTTTGTTGCGCATAAAAGCCCGGCGCCAGCACTTTGATCACGATAATCCCGAGCAAACCGACCGAATAAGCGATCAACGCGCGCTGGGTCATGGACGCATCAAACGCACTGAACTGGCCGTACTGGAACAGCGAAACCGTCAGCGGCTCGGCCAGAATCCCCAGCGCCAGTGAGCATGGCAGCACCAGCATGAAACACAGGCGCAGACCCCAATCGAGAATCCGCGAGTACTCGTGGCGATCGTTGCTGGCGTAGGTCTTCGCCAGGGTCGGCAGCAGGATGGTGCCCAATGCCACACCCAGCACGCCGGAGGGCAATTCCATCAAGCGATCGGCGTAATACATCCAGGACACGGAACCGGCGACCAGAAACGAGGCAAAAATGGTGTTGATGATCAGGGAAATCTGGCTCACCGAAACGCCGAGAATCGCCGGCAACATCTGCTTCATCACCCGCCAGACGCCACTATCGCGCAAATTCAGGCGTGGCAGCACCAGCATGCCGATTTTTTTCAGGTGCGGCAGCTGATAAAGCAATTGCGCCAGACCACCCACCAGCACCGCCCAGCCCAGGGCCATCACCGGCGGATCGAAATACGGTGTCAGAAACACCGAGAAAATGATCATACTGACGTTAAGTAAAGTCGGAACGAAGGCCGGCACCGAAAATCGGTTGTAAGTATTGAGGATCGCTCCGGCGAGTGAAGACAGGGAGATCAGCAAAATATAAGGAAAGGTGACCCGCAGCAGACTGGCCGTCAGCTCGAATTTTTCCGGCGTGTCGGTGAAGCCCGGCGCGGTGGCCCAGATCACCCACGGCGCGGCGATCATGCCCAGCGCCGTGACCAACGCCAGCACCAGCGTCAGCAGGCCCGAGACGTAGGCAATGAACGTTCGCGTCGCCTCTTCGCCCTTCTGGCTCTTGTATTCGGCAAGAATCGGCACGAAGGCCTGGGAAAATGCGCCCTCGGCGAAGATTCGCCGCAGCAGATTGGGCAGTTTGAAGGCGATAAAGAAGGCGTCGGTCGCCATCCCTGCGCCAAATGCACGTGCGATGAGCGTGTCACGGACGAACCCCAGAACCCGGGAAAGCATCGTGATAGAGCTGACGGCGGCCAACGATTTGAGCAGATTCATTGAAAGAGTTTGTGCCTGTCGATAAACAGCAGGCGAACAAAGCGCCCACTTATGCGATACTCCGCGCCGCAGCAGCACAGAGCCAAAGCTCGCGAGTTTACAGGTCAAGCGCCGGAAATAAATATCCCGCCTCTTTATACCTACCACTTAGCGGAACGTCTCAACCGCCCTTGACAAGACATCAACTCATCGGCATGATTCGCGGCCTATTTTGTTTGCTATTTCCTAAAAAGTCTTTCGAGGAGCTCGACGGTGGCCAACACACCTTCCGCCAAAAAACGTGCAAACAGGCTGAGAAGCGTCGCAGCCACA
>NZ_JBIVBY010000031.1:0-3818 GCF_044746405.1 Pseudomonas sp. NPDC086251 | reverse complement strand
CTACATCAAGAATGTAGTTAAAGCCATTGACGCAAAAGACGCTGAAAAAGCTCAAGCAGCTTACGTTCTGGCTGTGCCAGTTATCGACCGTATGGCCGATAAAGGCATCATCCACAAGAACAAGGCAGCTCGTCATAAGAGCCGCCTGAACGGTCACGTCAAGGCTCTGAACCTTGCTGTTGCCGCCTAAGCGATAAGCTTGTTAAAAAACCGACCTCAGGGTCGGTTTTTTATTGCCTGCGATTTAACAGGCGACGCAAAAAAAATGTGGGAGCGGGCTTGCTCGCGAAGGCGGCATAACAGTCAACGATGATGTTGAATGTTATGGCCTCTTCGCGAGCAAGCCCGCTCCCACATTTCGATTTGCGCTAGCTTATTGAGCGTGCGCCCATGGCAGAATCGGGATTGCCGTTACCGCATTCTGCGGACTGCCCTCGATCAAACGATCGCTGTAGACCAGATACACCAGCGTATTGCGCTTCTTGTCGAGGAACCGCACCACCTGCATGGTCTTGAACACCAGCGACGTGCGCTCCTTGAACACCTCGTCGCCATCCTTCAGCTCACCCTTGAAGCTGATCGGACCGACCTGACGGCAAGCGATGGACGCCTCGGCACGATCTTCGGCCAAGCCCAGACCGCCCTTCACGCCACCGGTCTTGGCGCGCGACAGGTAGCAGGTCACGCCTTCGACCTTCGGATCATCAAACGCCTCGACGACGATACGGTCATTCGGCCCGACGAACTTGAACACCGTCGATACCTGGCCAATCTCTTCGGCCGAAGCCAGCAGCGGCATCGCCAACAGCAGCCCCAACAATCCTTTTGCCACGCGCATTCAGATATTCCTTCAGACCAGAATCAGGTTATCGCGGTGAACCAGTTCCGGTTCAGCCATGTAACCCAACAGACCGACAATCGCCTCAGACGACTGACCGATGATTTTTTGTGCTTCCAGAGCGCTGTAGTTGGCCAGGCCACGGGCGATTTCACGACCGTCCGGCGCCACGCATACGACCATTTCGCCACGACGGAAACTGCCCTGGACCAATTTGACCCCCACCGGCAGCAAACTTTTGTTCCCCTTGGACAACGCCGTCACTGCACCGGCATCCAGCACCAGGGTGCCACGGGTTTGCAGATGCCCGGCCAGCCACTGCTTGCGCGCCGCCAGCAGACCGCGTTCCGGCGAGAGCAAGGTGCCGATGCGCTCGCCCGCCTTGAGGCGATCCAGCACACGCTCAATGCGCCCGCCAACGATGATCGTATGCGCTCCGGAACGAGCTGCGAGTCGCGCAGCGCGCAATTTGGTCTGCATGCCGCCACGACCCAACGCCCCGCCCGTGCCGCCCGCCACTGCATCCAGCGCCGGATCATCGGCACGCGCTTCGTAAATCAGGTTGGCATTCGGGTTGTTGCGCGGGTCGGCGTCGAACATGCCGTCGCGATCGGTGAGGATCACCAGCAGGTCAGCCTCGACCAGGTTGGCCACCAATGCGGCCAGCGTATCGTTGTCGCCGAAACGGATTTCATCGGTGACCACGGTGTCGTTTTCGTTGATCACCGGGATCACTTTCAGCTCAACCAACGCGCGCAAGGTGCTGCGCGCATTCAGGTAGCGCTTGCGGTCGGACAAGTCATCGTGAGTCAGGAGAATCTGCGCGGTGTGCCGGCCATGCTCGGCGAAGCTCGATTCCCAGGCCTGCACCAGGCCCATCTGGCCGATGGCAGCAGCGGCCTGGAGCTCGTGCATCGCACTGGGTCGTGCGGTCCAGCCCAGACGGCTCATGCCGGCCGCTACTGCCCCGGAGGACACCAGCACCAACTCGACGCCCGCCTCATGCAAGGCCACCATCTGTTCGACCCAGACACCCATTGCCGCGCGATCCAGGCCCTTGCCGTCCGCTGTCAGCAAAGCGCTGCCGATCTTCACGACCCAACGCTGCGCACCTGTCACCTTGCTCCGCATCATCTTCAACCTTAGCTTGAGGGCAGCACGACCTGGCACTGCCCGTGACGTTAATCGTGGTTATTCGTGACCAACGATCGATTTCCAGATACTAAAACGCCGCTCTAGTGAGCGGCGCTTAAGTTTATCGCAACGAATCAGTCACGCACGTAAATGATTTCCGGACCGTCTTCGTCATCCACATCTTCTTCGTCCCAATCATCGTCGCCAATGTCATGGACCGACTTCACGCCGCTACGGCGCAGGGCACGCTGATCATCCAGCGCCTGCAACTGGGCACGGGCTTCGTCTTCGATGCGCTGATCGAGTTCCGCCAGCTCTTCCTTGTAAACCGGATCGTTAGCCAGACGGTCTGCACGATCTTCCATGTAACGCATGATGTCGTGGCACAGACGCTCGGTGCCGAGCTTGGAGATGGCCGAGATCACGTAGACCGGACCGGTCCACTCCAGGCGATCAACGATTTCCTTGACGCGAGCATCATGCTCTTCTTCAAGGATCTGGTCGCACTTGTTCAGCACCAGCCAACGATCGCGCTCAGCCAGGGACGGGCTGAACTTGGTCAGTTCGCTGACGATCACTTCAGCCGCATCCGGAGCGCTGGCGTCATCCAGCGGCGCCATGTCCACGAGGTGCAGCAGCAGGCGAGTACGCGACAAGTGCTTGAGGAAGCGAATCCCCAGGCCCGCGCCATCGGAAGCACCTTCGATCAGGCCCGGAATGTCCGCGACCACGAAGCTTTTCCAGCGATCGACGCTGACCACACCCAGGTTCGGCACCAGCGTGGTGAACGGGTAGTCGGCGACTTTCGGCTTGGCGGCCGAAACGGAACGGATAAAGGTACTTTTACCGGCGTTCGGCAAGCCCAGCAGGCCGACGTCAGCCAACACTTTCATTTCCAGCTTGAGGTCACGCGCCTCACCCGGCTTACCCGGAGTGGTCTGGCGCGGAGCGCGGTTGGTACTGGATTTGAAACGGGTATTGCCCAGACCGTGCCAGCCACCATGAGCCACCAGCAGCTTTTGACCGGCCTTGGTCAGGTCGCCGATGACTTCCTGCGTGGCCGAATCGATCACGGTAGTGCCGACCGGAACGCGCAGCACCAGCTCTTCACCTTTCTTGCCGGTGCAGTCGGTGCTGCCGCCGTTGGAACCACGCTCGGCATCGAAGTGCCGGGTGTAACGGTAGTCCACCAGGGTGTTGAGGTTTTCGTCGGCGAGCATGTAGACCGAGCCGCCGTCACCACCATCACCGCCGTTCGGGCCGCCGTTTTCAATAAACTTTTCGCGACGGAAGCTCATGCAACCGTTGCCGCCGTCACCGGCCTTTACTCGAATCGATACTTCATCAACAAACTTCATAACAAAACGCCTCTCGTCATACGGACGAGCCGAAAAAATCTAGACATAAGACTCTTGCAAAAATGAGCGCAGCGACCTCAAGCAACGACCGCAAAATCCAGCTGCTTTCGCCCATTACAAACAGCTTTGCAAGAGACTCACCCCACAAACGAAAAAGCCCCGTCGCGAGACAGGGCTTTTCCAGCAACTACGTAATTATGCCGCGACGACTTCAGTCTTCGGGACAATACTCACGTAACGGCGGTTGAAAGCGCCTTTTACTTCGAACTTGATCACGCCGTCGATTTTAGCGAACAGAGTGTGATCTTTACCCATGCCAACACCGTAACCGGCGTGGAATTGGGTGCCGCGCTGACGCACGATGATGTTGCCCGGAATGATAGCCTGGCCGCCATACATCTTCACGCCAAGGCGTTTAGCTTCTGAGTCGCGACCGTTACGGGTACTACCACCATCTATTTTGTGTGCCATGAGTCAATTCTCCTAGT
>NZ_JBIVBY010000030.1:78412-88685 GCF_044746405.1 Pseudomonas sp. NPDC086251 | reverse complement strand
AAATATAACGCAAAAGACAACCAGAACATGAGCTAGAAATAATAACTCTGATCTAAACATAACAATTACGCATCGTTGTCGGCCTCGGCAAGAGCGGCATGTCCCTGGTTCGCTTCCTGGCGAACCGGGGCGTGTCGTTTGCTGTCGCCGATACGCGGGAAAATCCACCGGAACTGGCCACGCTCAAGCGTGACTATCCGCACGTGGAAGTGCGTTGTGGCGAGCTGGACGTCGAATTCCTGTGCCGTGCCGACGAGCTCTACGTGAGCCCCGGCCTGGCGCTGGCGACCCCGGCCCTGCAGGCTGCCGCCGCCCGTGGCGTGAAATTGTCCGGCGACATCGAGCTGTTCGCGCGTAACGCGAAGGCGCCGATTGTCGCCATCAGCGGTTCCAACGCAAAAAGCACCGTCACCACCCTGGTTGGCGAGATGGCTGCGGCGGCCGGCAAGCGTGTCGCCGTCGGTGGCAACCTCGGTACACCGGCGCTGGACCTGCTGAGCGACGACGTCGAGCTGTACGTGATGGAACTGTCGAGCTTCCAGCTCGAAACCACCGACCAGCTCAACGCCGAAGTGGCGACCGTGCTCAACGTCAGTGAAGACCACATGGACCGCTACAGCGGTCTGCCGGCCTATCACTTGGCCAAGCACCGGATCTTCCGTGGCGCCAAGCAGTTTGTGGTCAACCGTCAGGACGCCTTGAGCCGTCCGCTGATGGGCGAGGGCCAGCCGTGCTGGACCTTCGGCTTGAGCAAACCCGATTTCAAGGCATTCGGTATCCGCGAAGAAGACGGCGAGAAGTACCTGGCCTTCGAATTCCAGAACCTGATGCCGGTGCGCGAGTTGAAAATTCGCGGCGCGCATAACCAGTCCAACGCCCTCGCGGCATTGGCCCTGGGCCACGCCGTCGGCCTGCCGTTCGACGCCATGCTGTCGGCCCTGCGCCACTTTGCCGGTCTCGAGCATCGTTGCCAGTGGGTTCGCGACCTGGATGGCGTGGGCTACTACAACGATTCCAAAGCCACTAACGTCGGCGCCGCCCTGGCCGCCATCGAAGGCCTGGGCGCGGACATCGACGGCAAGATCGTGCTGATCGCCGGTGGCGACGGCAAAGGTGCCGAGTTCAAGGACCTGCGCGATCCGGTGGCGGTCAACTGCCGCGCCGTGATCCTCATGGGCCGCGATTCCGACAAGATCGGTGAGGCCCTCGGCGACGCCGTACCGTTGATCCGCGTCGCTTCGCTGGTCGACGCCGTGGAGCAATGTCGCGTCGCTGCCGAACCGGGAGACGTGGTGCTGCTGTCGCCGGCGTGCGCCAGTTTCGACATGTTCAAAAATTACGAAGACCGTGGTCACCAGTTCGTCCATGCGGTGGAGGAACTGACATGAGCCTGAGAAACATCATCAAGCCGTATCCATCGCCGCTGATCACCGGGCGCGGTATCGACCTCGATTTCCCGATGCTCGTCGGCTGCCTGGCATTGCTCGGCCTTGGGCTGGTCATGATTGCTTCGGCATCGACCGAAGTCGCGGCGGTGCAGTCGGGCAGTCCTTTGTATTACATGATTCGCCACTTGATCTACGTGGTGCTGGGCCTGGGCGCCTGCATCGTCACGATGATGATTCCGATCGCCACCTGGCAACGCCTGGGCTGGCTGATGCTGCTCGGTGCCTTCGGTTTGCTGGTGATGGTGATCATCCCGGGGATCGGCCGTGAAGTGAACGGTTCGATGCGCTGGATCGGCTTCAGTTTCTTCAACGTTCAGCCTTCCGAGATCGCCAAGGTGTTCGTGGTGATCTACCTCGCCGGCTATCTGGTGCGTCGCCAGAAAGAAGTGCGTGAAAGCTGGATGGGCTTCTTCAAGCCGTTCATCGTGCTGCTGCCGATGGCGGGCCTGTTGCTGATGGAACCGGACTTCGGTGCCACCGTCGTGATGATGGGCGCGGCGGCGGCGATGCTGTTTCTGGGCGGTGTCGGGCTGTTCCGTTTCTCCTTGATGGTGATCCTGGCCGTCGCGGCGGTGGTGTTGCTGATTCAAGTGCAACCGTATCGAATGGCGCGCCTGACCAACTTTGCCGATCCGTGGGCCGACCAGTTCGGTGCCGGCTATCAGTTGTCGCAAGCCTTGATCGCTTTTGGCCGCGGTGAATGGCTGGGCGTTGGCCTGGGCAACAGCGTGCAGAAACAGTTCTACCTGCCGGAAGCGCACACCGACTTCGTGTTCTCGGTCCTGGCCGAAGAGCTGGGTGCCGTGGGTTCCTTGTGCACGGTCGCGTTGTTCGTCTTTGTCTGTATTCGTGGCATGTACATCGGCTATTGGGCCGAGAAGGCCAAGCAATTCTTCGCCGCCTACATCGCGTATGGCTTGTCGTTCCTGTGGATTGGTCAGTTCCTGATCAACATCGGCGTGAACGTCGGCTTGCTGCCCACCAAAGGTCTGACCCTGCCGTTCCTCAGTTATGGCGGTAGTTCGTTGGTGATCTGCTGTGCCTGTCTCGGCTTGTTGCTGCGCATCGAGTGGGAGAGTCGAACCCACCTGGGCAGTGAAGAGATGGAGTTCCACGAGAGTGACTTCGCCGAGGAGCCACCCCATGGGCGCTAACGTATTGATCATGGCGGGCGGCACCGGTGGGCACGTGTTCCCGGCGCTGGCCTGCGCTCGCGAATTCCAGGCCCGCGGCTACACCGTGCATTGGCTCGGCACGCCGCGTGGCATCGAGAACGATCTGGTCCCGGCGGCCGGTATCGAACTGCACCGGATCAACGCCAGCGGACTGCGCGGAAAGGGCAAATTGTCGTTGCTCAAGGCGCCGTTCATGTTGCTCAAGTCGGTCTGGCAGGCGCGGGCGATCATTCGTCAGTTGCGGCCCGTCTGTGTGGTGGGCTTCGGTGGTTATGTGACCGGTCCTGGCGGCGTTGCAGCCAAACTGGCCGGCGTGCCGGTGATCGTTCACGAACAAAACGCCGTGGCCGGTACCGCCAATCGGTTGCTGGTGCCGTTGGCCGCTCGAGTGTGTGAAGCGTTTCCCGACACCTTTACCCTGTCGGGCAGCCGCCGGACCACCGGTAACCCGGTGCGCACCGAGCTGTTCCTCGACTCACCGCGACCCGCCCTGGCTGGTCGCAAGGCGCGTTTGCTGATCCTGGGCGGAAGCCTGGGCGCAGAACCGTTGAACAAGTTGCTGCCTGAAGCCCTGTCGCAAGTCGCCCCCGACCTGCGCCCGGAAGTGTTTCATCAGGCCGGCAAAAAACACGATGAAGTGACTGCAGAGCGCTATCGCGCGGCTGGTGTCGAGGCGCAAGTGCAGCCTTTCATCAAAGACATGGCCCAAGCCTATGGCTGGGCCGACCTGGTGGTGTGTCGCGCAGGCGCGCTGACCATCAGTGAACTGGCTGCTGCCGGTCTGCCCTCGATGCTGGTGCCTTTGCCCCACGCGATCGACGATCACCAGACCCGCAACGCCGATTATTTGGCCCGTGAAGGCGCTGCCTTCCTGATGCCACAAAGAACGACTGGCGCAGCGGATCTTGCCGCACGCCTGACAGAGGTCCTGATGCAACCGCAACGACTCAACGACATGGCCACCGCGGCACGCCGCCTGGCCAAACCCGATGCAACCCGTAACGTGGTCGATACCTGCCTGGAGGTGGCCCATGGTTGAGAATCAGAAAGCCATGCCGCAACCGGAAATGCGCCGCATCCGTCGCATCCACTTCGTCGGCATCGGCGGCGTGGGCATGTGCGGCATTGCCGAAGTGTTGTTGAACCTGGGCTATGAAGTGTCCGGTTCCGACCTGAAAGCTTCGCCGGTGACCGAGCGCCTGGAAACTTTCGGTGCGCACATCTATATCGGCCACCGTGCCGAGAACGCCGCGAATGCCGATGTACTGGTAACGTCCAGTGCCGTGAACACCTCCAACCCGGAAGTCGCCACTGCCCTGGAACGCCGCATTCCAGTGGTGCCGCGCGCCGAGATGCTCGCCGAGCTGATGCGCTACCGCCACGGCATCGCCGTCGCCGGTACCCACGGCAAAACCACCACCACCAGCCTGATCGCTTCGGTGTTCGCCGCCGGTGGCCTCGACCCGACGTTCGTCATTGGTGGCCGACTGAATGCCGCGGGCACCAATGCCCAGCTTGGCACCAGCCGTTACCTGATCGCCGAAGCCGACGAAAGCGACGCCAGTTTCCTGCACTTGCAGCCGCTGGTGGCCGTGGTGACCAACATCGACGCCGACCACATGGCGACCTACGACGGTGACTTCAACAAACTGAAGAAAACCTTCGTCGAGTTCCTCCACAACCTGCCGTTCTACGGTTTGGCAGTGGTGTGCCTGGACGATCCGGTGGTCCGTGAAATTCTCCCGTTGGTGAAGCGCCCGACGGTCACTTATGGCTTCGGCGATGACTGCGACGTGCGCGCGATCAATGTACGTCAGCAAGGCATGCAGACCTTTTTCACCGTGCTGCGTCCTGATCGCGATCCACTGGATGTCTCGGTGAACATGCCGGGCAACCACAACGTCTTGAACTCACTGGCCACCATCTGCATCGCCACCGACGAGGGCGTCAGCGATGAAGCCATCGTCCAGGGCCTGTCCGGGTTCCAGGGCGTTGGCCGACGCTTCCAGGTCTACGGCGAACTGCCGGTCGACGGTGGCAACGTGATGCTGGTCGACGACTACGGTCACCACCCGACCGAAGTCGCGGCCGTGATCAAAGCCGTACGCGGCGGTTGGCCGGAGCGCCGACTGGTGATGGTTTACCAGCCGCACCGTTACAGCCGCACGCGCGACCTCTACGACGATTTCGTCAATGTATTGGCCGACGCCAACGTCCTGCTGCTGATGGAAGTCTACCCGGCCGGTGAAGAGCCGATCCCGGGCGCCGACAGCCGCAAGTTGTGCAACAGCATCCGCCAGCGCGGTCAGCTCGACCCGATCTACATCGAGCGCGGTGTCGACCTCGCGCCGATCGTCAAGCCGCTGCTGCGTGCCGGCGACATTCTGTTGTGCCAGGGCGCCGGTGATATCGGTGGTCTCGCACCCAAACTGTTGAAGAGTCCGTTGTTCGCCGGTGCCGTGGCTGCGCCGGTCGAGGGGAAGTTGAAATGACTGCTGCTTACGCCAACCTCGTCTCCACGATCGCGCCGAAAGACTTCGGCCGCGTCGCCGTGCTGTTCGGCGGCAAGAGTGCCGAGCGTGAGGTCTCCCTGAAGTCGGGTAACGCGGTGCTCGACGCGCTGCAAAGCGCCGGTGTGGACGCGTTCGGCCTCGACGTCGGTGATGACCTGCTGCAGCGTCTGCTGAACGAAAAGATCGACCGCGCCTTCATCATCCTCCACGGTCGTGGCGGTGAAGACGGCAGCATGCAGGGCCTGCTCGAATGCCTGGGCATTCCGTACACCGGCAGCGGCATCCTTGCTTCGGCACTGGCGATGGACAAGCTGCGGACCAAACAGGTCTGGCACAGCCTCGGCATTCCGACGCCACGTCATGCTGTGCTGAGCAGCGAGGCCGATTGTATTTCGGCGGCGACGGAACTGGGCTTCCCTTTGATCGTCAAACCGGCCCATGAAGGTTCAAGTATCGGGATGGCCAAAGTGTCCTCAGCTCCTGAGTTGATCGACGCGTGGAAAGCGGCCAGTACCTACGATTCGCAAGTGTTGGTCGAGCAATGGATTCAAGGTCCGGAGTTCACCATCGCCACCCTGCGTGACCAGGTGTTGCCACCGATTGCCCTGGGCACGACACACAGCTTCTACGACTACGACGCCAAGTACGTGGCTTCCGATACCCAATACCGGATCCCGTGTGGCCTCGACAGCCACAAAGAAAAAGAACTGATGGACCTCACGGCGAAAGCCTGTGAGGCGCTGGGTATCGCCGGTTGGGGCAGGGCAGACGTGATGCAGGACGCCGACGGGCAGTTCTGGTTCCTGGAAGTCAACACCGCACCGGGCATGACCGATCACAGCCTGGTGCCGATGGCGGCCCGTGCTGCCGGCCTGGATTTCCAGCAACTGGTTCTGTCGATTCTGGCTGCCAGCATCACCGGCAATAACGAGCCGCGAGGTTAAGACCATGCAAGGCGCACAGCTGAGACATCAGCCCTCCGCACCGCCCGGCCGCAAGCCGGTGCCGCGGGGTGCCAGCCGAATGGTGGCCAAAGAGCCGATGTCTGCGCGCCTGCCGAAAGCCAATTTCGGTTTTCTGAAAAGCCTGTTCTGGCCGGTGCTGTTGGTCGCACTGGGGTTCGGCACTTACGAAGGCGCACAGCGTTTGCTGCCGTACGCCGACCGGCCGATCACCAAGATCAACGTGCAGGGCGATTTGAGTTACATCAGCCAGCAAGCGGTGCAGCAGCGGATCGCCCCTTACGTAGCGTCGAGCTTCTTCACCATCGATCTGGCAAGCATGCGCACCGAGCTTGAAACCATGCCATGGATTGCCCACGCCGAAGTGCGCAGGGTGTGGCCGGATCAAGTGGTGATCCGCCTGGAAGAACAACTGCCGGTGGCCCGTTGGGGCGATGAGTCGCTGTTGAACAACCAGGGTCAGGCGTTCACCCCGCGTGAGCTGGCGAACTACGAACACTTGCCACAGCTGTTCGGCCCACAACGGGCGCAACAGCAAGTGATGCAGCAATACCAGGTGCTGAGCCAGATGCTCAGGCCGTTGGGCTTCTCGATTGCACGCCTGGAATTGCGTGAACGAGGCAGCTGGTTTCTGACCACCGGCGCCGGCAGCGCGGGCCCGGGAATCGAACTGCTGCTGGGACGCGGCAACCTGGTGGAAAAGATGCGCCGCTTTATTGCCATCTACGACAAGACGCTTAAAGAACAGATTACGAACATTGCGCGCATCGATCTGCGCTACGCCAACGGCCTCGCTGTTGGCTGGCGGGAACCTGTAGCGCCCACGACAGCCCAACCCGCTGTCGCGAAGAATTAAGAAGAGGCAGGACCCATGGCAAACGTGCAAAGCGGCAAAATGATCGTCGGTCTCGATATCGGCACCTCCAAGGTGGTGGCGCTGGTAGGCGAGGTCTCGGACGACGGCACGCTGGAAATCGTCGGGATCGGTACCCATCCGTCCCGTGGCCTGAAGAAGGGCGTGGTGGTGAACATCGAGTCCACCGTGCAGTCGATCCAGCGCGCGATCGAAGAAGCGCAGCTGATGGCCGGTTGCCGGATCCACTCGGCGTTTGTCGGCGTGGCCGGCAATCACATCCGCAGCCTGAACTCCCACGGCATCGTGGCGATTCGTGATCGCGAAGTCAGCTCGGCCGACCTCGAGCGCGTTCTTGACGCGGCCCAGGCCGTGGCGATCCCGGCTGACCAGCGCGTGCTGCACACACTGCCGCAGGATTACGTGATCGATAACCAGGAAGGCGTTCGTGAGCCACTGGGCATGTCCGGCGTACGTCTGGAAGCCAAGGTCCACGTGGTCACCTGCGCCGTCAACGCCGCACAGAACATTGAAAAATGCGTGCGCCGCTGCGGCCTGGAAATCGACGACATCATTCTCGAGCAGCTGGCTTCCGCGTATTCGGTCCTGACCGACGACGAGAAAGAGCTGGGCGTGTGCCTGGTCGACATCGGCGGCGGCACCACCGACATCGCGATCTTCACCGAAGGCGCGATCCGTCACACCGCGGTGATCCCGATTGCGGGCGACCAGGTCACCAACGACATCGCCATGGCGTTGCGCACCCCGACCCAGTACGCCGAAGAAATCAAGATTCGCTACGCCTGCGCCCTGGCCAAACTGGCCGGTGCCGGTGAAACCATCAAGGTCCCAAGCGTTGGCGACCGTCCACCGCGCGAGCTGTCCCGCCAGGCCCTGGCCGAAGTGGTCGAGCCGCGTTACGACGAGCTGTTCACGCTGATCCAGGCCGAACTGCGCCGCAGTGGCTACGAAGACCTGATCCCGGCCGGCATCGTGCTGACCGGTGGTACGTCGAAGATGGAAGGCGCGGTCGAACTGGCCGAGGAAATCTTCCACATGCCGGTCCGCCTGGGCGTGCCCCATGGCGTCAAGGGCCTGGATGACGTGGTCCGCAACCCGATTTATTCCACCGGCGTTGGCCTGTTGATGTACGGCCTGCAAAAGCAGTCCGACGGGATTTCGTTCTCGGGCATCAGCAGCCGCGACAGCTACAGCAATGAAGAGCCGAAACCGGCCTTGATCGATCGCATCAAGAGCTGGGTACAAGGCAACTTCTAACGAATTACCGCAGCACCGCAGCACCGCAGCACCGCAGCAAAAAGCAGTAGGCGAAAAAACTAGAGAATGTAAGGAGAGGGAAAATGTTCGAACTCGTAGACAACATCCCCGCAAGCCCGGTTATTAAAGTTATCGGTGTTGGCGGAGGCGGCGGCAACGCTGTCAACCACATGGTCAAGAGCAACATTGAAGGCGTTGAATTCATCTGCGCCAACACTGATGCCCAGGCGCTGAAGAGCATCGGCGCGCGGACCATCCTGCAACTGGGCACCGGCGTGACCAAAGGTCTCGGCGCTGGCGCCAACCCTGAAGTAGGTCGTCAGGCCGCTCTCGAAGACCGTGAGCGCATTGCCGAAGTCCTGCAGGGCACCAATATGGTGTTCATCACCACGGGCATGGGCGGCGGTACCGGTACCGGTGCTGCGCCGATCATTGCTGAAGTGGCCAAGGAAATGGGGATCCTCACCGTTGCGGTGGTGACCCGTCCGTTCCCGTTCGAAGGCCGCAAGCGCATGCAGATCGCCGACGAAGGTATTCGTCTGCTGTCCGAAAGCGTCGACTCGTTGATCACCATTCCCAACGAGAAGCTGCTGACCATCCTCGGTAAGGACGCCAGCCTGCTGTCGGCTTTCGCCAAGGCTGACGATGTACTGGCCGGTGCCGTTCGCGGTATCTCCGACATCATCAAGCGTCCAGGCATGATCAACGTCGACTTTGCCGACGTACGCACCGTGATGAGCGAAATGGGCATGGCGATGATGGGCACTGGCTGCGCCAGCGGTCCGAACCGTGCACGCGAGGCCACCGAAGCGGCCATTCGCAACCCGCTGCTGGAAGACGTGAACCTGCAAGGTGCACGCGGCATCCTGGTGAACATCACCGCCGGTCCTGACCTGTCCCTGGGTGAGTACTCCGACGTGGGTAGCATCATCGAAGCCTTCGCTTCCGAACACGCGATGGTCAAGGTCGGTACCGTTATCGATCCAGACATGCGCGACGAGCTGCACGTGACCGTGGTTGCTACCGGTCTGGGCGCGAAAATCGAGAAACCTGTAAAGATTATCGACAATACCGTGCACACCTCCATGGCTTCGCAGCCACAACAGCAAGCCCCTGCACGTCAGGAACAGGCAGCGGTAAACTACCGTGACCTGGACCGTCCGACCGTCATGCGCAACCAGGCCCAGGCCGGTGCTGCGACTGCCGCGAAGATGAATCCGCAAGATGATCTGGACTACCTGGACATCCCGGCTTTCCTGCGTCGTCAGGCTGATTGATGGAATGTATCAGGGCTATGAAGTTGATTGGTGTTCAGCAAAGGTCTGGTCTGCTATCATCGCCAGCCTTTGTTGATACCAGTTCGCAATTTGCGCTGAAGCGGCCCAAGCCATGATTAAACAACGCACACTGAAAAATATTATCCGTGCCACAGGTGTAGGCCTGCACTCCGGGGAGAAGGTATACCTGACCCTCAAGCCCGCACCTATCGACACCGGCATTGTGTTTTGTCGTGCCGACCTCGACCCTGTGGTGCAGATCCCTGCCCGCGCGGAAAACGTTGGTGAAACCACGATGTCGACCACGTTGGTCAGTGGTGACACCAAAGTGGATACGGTGGAGCACTTGCTCTCGGCCATGGCTGGCCTGGGCATCGATAACGCCTACGTCGAGCTCTCCGCGTCCGAAGTTCCAATCATGGATGGTAGCGCTGGACCTTTCGTATTCCTGATTCAATCGGCTGGCCTGGAAGAACAGGACGCAGCCAAGAAGTTCATCCGGATCCTGCGCGAAGTGACAGTGGAAGACGGCGACAAGCGCGCCACTTTCGTCCCTTTCGAAGGCTTCAAGGTGAGCTTCGAGATCGATTTCGATCACCCGGTTTTCCGTGACCGCACACAAAGTGCAAGCGTGGATTTTTCCAGCACTTCGTTCGTAAAAGAAGTCAGCCGCGCCCGTACCTTTGGGTTCATGAGTGACATCGAGTCCCTGCGCAAGCACAACCTCGCACTCGGCGGCAGCGGTGAAAACGCTATTGTGGTCGACG
>NZ_JBIVBY010000030.1:0-78402 GCF_044746405.1 Pseudomonas sp. NPDC086251 | reverse complement strand
CTTATGCGACCACGCTACGCCTCCAGCAGTATGCATTGGTATTGTCGGCCTTGTGCATCGGCAGCGTTGAAAACGCTATTGTGGTCGACGCGGATGGTGTACTGAACGAAGACGGCCTTCGCTATGAAGACGAATTCGTGAAGCACAAGATCCTCGATGCAATTGGTGACCTCTACCTGCTGGGCAATAGCCTGATTGGTGAGTTCAAGGGCTTCAAGTCCGGCCACGCATTGAACAACCAGCTGCTGCGCAAGTTGATTGCGCAGACAGATGCTTGGGAAGTCGTGACTTTCGAAGACGCCAGCACTGCACCGATCTCTTACATGCGTCCAGTGGCGGCCGTGTAAGTAAAAAACCTCTCTAGTTTTTTAAAGGCTACCTTCGGGTGGCCTTTTTTTATGCCTGATTTTTGTGTTGGCCGGGCGGGCGCCTTCGCGGGCAAGCCTCGCTCCTACAGGAGATCGATTACCCCTGTAGGAGCGAGGCTTGCCCGCGAAGGCGCCATCCGCCCCACCACCTATCTTTACTCGGCAGCCACCACCCGATTCCGCCCACTTTCCTTCGCCTGATACAGCGCCTTATCCGCCGCAAACAGCAAACTCTCCAGACTGCTCTCGCTCGCCGCCGTCCAGGTGGCGATACCGATACTGACCGTAATCGGCGTTCCATCTCCCGCCATCGACGGTAACTGCTCCACCGCCGCCCGGATGCTTTGGGCTATCTGCAGAGCGCCCGCACGGTCGGTTTCCGCCAGGATCACGGAAAACTCCTCGCCGCCGTAACGGGCGACCAGGTCGGTGGGGCGTCGCACATTGGCGCAGATCACCTTGGCC
The DNA here is from genome assembly GCF_044746405.1 of Pseudomonas sp. NPDC086251. Taxonomy (NCBI): domain Bacteria; kingdom Pseudomonadati; phylum Pseudomonadota; class Gammaproteobacteria; order Pseudomonadales; family Pseudomonadaceae; genus Pseudomonas; species Pseudomonas sp. NPDC086251. The sequence goes on along the minus strand of NZ_JBIVBY010000030.1, from coordinate 77,569 downwards.
ACCGCACGTAAGGCATCGTCGCCGCTCTGATGGCCGTGGCGATCGTTGAACGCCTTGAAGTGGTCGGCGTCGATCATCAACAACGACAGTGGCTTGCCCGAACGTTGGGCGCGAAACCATTCATGGCGCAGGGTCTGATCCAGGGTTCGGCGGTTGGCGACGCCGGTCAATGCATCGGTGGCCGCCAGCAGCGCCAGTTCTTTCTCGGCGCTGTGGCGCAGGCGCAGCTCCCGGCAGAGCAACCAGGTCAGCCACAGCAAGCCGATGCACAACACTCCGGTGGCGCCGCTGATCACTATCGCTGTGCGCTTCCAGGCCGCGAACACTTCGTTGCCGGAGAGGGCGACGATCACCGTTAGCGGCAGGTTGCCGACTTTGGAAAAGGTATACAGGCGCTGGTGATGGTCGATGCTCGACACGCTGTCGAAGCTGCCATTGCCCTCACGCAGGATGCGCATGACATTGGGCCGACTGGCGAAGCTTTTGCCGATCGAATCGTTTTGCAGGTGCGGCTTTTGCGCCAGCAGCACGCCGTCGTCGTTGATGATGTTCAGCGTGCTGCCGGTGCCGATGTCCAGGCTGTTGAACAACTGGTCGAAGTAACCCAGGCGCATCGACGCCACGGCCACCCCGAGAAACTCACCGGTGGAAGAAGAGATGCGCCGGCTGAAACTGATCCGCCATTTGTCGCGGTCTTCGCAGTTGCAGCGGGGTTTGAACGGCCGGCTGATGAACATGTCAGTGTCAGGGTTGGCCGCATGGGCGATGAAGTAGTCGCGATCAGCGAAGTTGCCGGGCTTGGGTTGGATCAGTGACGAGTCAGCGATGACGTCGCCGTTTTTGTCCAGCAACAGAACGTCGCCCTTGAAGCGCGCCGTGGTGGACCGGTCAAAAAGTACCAAGTGACGGATTTGCGGCGACACCTGTTTCAAATCGTCCCGTTGCGCCGCGGCAATCAGCCCTTGCAGGGTCAGGTCGTAGAGTTCGACGGTGCGCAATACGTCGGCGTCGATCAGCTCGGCGATGGTGGTCGCACTGCGAGTGGCGGCCTCCTGGGCGTTGCCGTGTTCGCGGATCAACAGATAGGCAACGATGCCGAGAATCGCAAAGACAGTCAGGCAGCTACCGAGGATCACCATGAGTTCAGGGCGCCCGGTCTTGGAAAGGTGTGGGATGCGACTTGCGATCATGGGTCTGATATCTGCTCAAGGGACTGTGTAAGCGTAGTTCCATAAACGTAACAGCCGTAATGGGACCGCCCATCGCAGAGATCAGTCGTTGAGGCGCTGGTGTCACGCGGCGAATGTATAAATCCCGAGCAAAAAAAAGGCCAGCTAAACATGCTGACCTTTTATTTTGTTAGGGGGATCAGAAAACGTTGGTGGAATAGGCGCTCGAGAACATCATTGCAGCAATTGCAATGAACAGCGGGTCGAGTTTCAAAGAAAAATACACGTGCGCTACTGCGCCTTTCGCTCAATAACGTCCGTTGTTGAATCGACGTTTTATATTGCCTGGCAAGGGAGACGAACTGCGCGGTGTTGTCTGCACAACGAAAAAAAGCCGCTGATAGCAGCGGCTTTGAAGACAACTTTTCAAAGGGAAGAGCCAATGAAAAGTGTCGAGGGAAACAGTGCGGATTCGACAGATCAGCTGTCTTTCTCAACCCGTTGTTGGGCCTGAGGGGTCGACGCTTGCGGGGTTTGCGCAGCTTCCTGCGCCTTGGCCGTCAATTCGCTCTGGTACTGTTCGTAGGCGACAGCGCGTGCGGCCTTTTGCGCGACGAAAGTCTGCGACTCTTCAGCGATGGCGAACGGGGACAGGAACAATGAGGACAAAACGAAAGCGCTGGCAATACCCATAGTGTTGGACATCTTTAAAACCTTCTTGCTTGGCAAGTGCTGTTTGGTGGCGCAAAGATAAGGGGCTTTAGAGAAGGGAAAAAGAGCGGATTCATGAAAGGACTATTGCGCCAAAGGTAAGAGTCGCCACGCGATACCTGTAGCAGCTGCCGAAGGCTGCGTTCGGCTGCGCAGCAGTCGTGAGATCAAGCATCGCGGTCTGTCAGATAAACCGCGTGTGCAGGGTTTGCGACTGCTACGCAGCCGAACGCAGCCTTCGGCAGCTGCTACAGGATCGGGTGCAGGGGAGGGTCAGACGGGGAGGTGGATGCCGAAGGTATTCATGCCGTGGTCACTGCGCACAAACACATCCCCGCCATGCATCAACGCAATCGCCTTGACGATCGCCAGGCCCAATCCATGGTTGTTGCCACTGTTGCTGCGCGAGGCATCGACCCGGTAAAAGCGCTCGAACAATCGCGGTAGATGCTCGCTGGCAATCGGCGAGCCAGGGTTCGCGACGCCGATGCTGACCTGATGCTCCTCGACCTCGATCCGCACCTCAATCACCTGCCCGGGCTCGGTGTGCTGCACCGCGTTGCTCAGCAGATTGATCAACGCCCGGCGCAGATGCGCAATCTCGATCCGCACTTGCGCATCGCCACTGACCTGCACCTGGACCTGGGCGTCTTCGAGGATGAAATCCAGGTATTCCAGGGTCGTCGCCACTTCATCCGCCAGCGACGTGGAGGTTAGTTTGGTGGCCTTGCTGCCCTGGTCGGCGCTGGCGAGGAACAGCATGTCGTTGATGATCGAGCGCAATCGCTCAAGCTCTTCGAGGTTCGATTGCAGCACTTCAAAATAGTGTTCCGCCGAACGTCCGCGCGTCAGTGCAACCTGGGTCTGGCCGATCAGGTTGGTCAGTGGTGAGCGCAGTTCATGGGCCACATCCGCGTTGAACGATTCCAGTCGCGAGTAAGCCTGTTCGACCCGCTCCAACGTCGAGTTGAAGGAGTTGACGAACTGATTCAATTCCGGCGGCAGTGACGACATGCGCAAGCGCCCGGAGCGCAACGGCGGGGCCAGACGCTGAGCTTCCTGAGACAGCTTGATCAGCGGTTTGAGACCGATCCGCGCCACCCAATACCCAAGGGCCGAGGCCAGCAGCACGCCGATGATCGCCAGGCTGATCAGGGCAATCAGCAAGTGGTGCTGGGTCTCGAAAAACGTCTCGGTGTCGATGCCGATCATGAAGCGCAGCGGTGGGCGCTGATCCTTGGCCGGGAACTGGCTGACCAGCACTTTCAGTGGATAAGGCTGATCCGGCAGTTTCAAGTCGCGCATGCCCAGCGGCCCTTCGGCAAAGGCCCGAATCTGCGGCGTCAGGTTGCCGTATTCGTAGTGCGGATCGCCGCTGATGATCCAGAAGCTGATGCGCTTGTCTTCTTCGCCGAGTAGCTTGAGCTTGTTGTTGATCTTCACCCAATGCTCGGGCGTGCCGTAACGCCCGACTGTGGATTCGAGCACGCTGTAACGTGCGTCCAGCTCGGCTTCGGGCAACAGGCCCAAGCCTTTATCGACCTGCTGGTACAGCGCCCAGCCGATCAACAGAAACACCAGAAGAGCCACCAGCGTAAACATCCCGCTGAGGCGCAGCGCGATCGAGTTACTGGACACCACGGCTCTCCAGCACATAACCCATGCCACGAATCGTGTGCAGCAATTTCTCTTCGAACGGCCCGTCGAGCTTGGCCCGCAGACGTTTGATCGCAACTTCGACAACGTTGGCGTCACTGTCGAAATTGATGTCCCAGACCATCTCGGCGATGGCGGTTTTCGAGAGGATTTCACCTTGGCGGCGGGCCAGCACGCTGAGCAGCGAGAACTCTTTGGCGGTGAGGTCTAGACGAGTGCCGGCACGGGTAGCCTTGCGGCTGATCAAATCGATCCACAGGTCGGCGATGCTTACCTGCACCGGCTCATGACCGCCGCTGCGCCGGGTCAGCGCTTGCAGGCGCGCCACCAGTTCAAGGAAGGAAAACGGTTTGCCAAGGTAGTCGTCGGCACCGTCGCGCAGGCCCTTGATGCGATCTTCCACACGCTCGCGGGCGGTGAGCATGATCACCGGGGTTTGCTTGCGCGCACGCAATGCGCGCAGTACGCCGAAGCCGTCGAGGCCCGGCAGCATGACGTCGAGGACGATCACCGCGTAGTCGCTTTCCAGCGCCAGGTGCAGGCCTTCCACACCCTCGCGCGCCAGGTCCACGGTGTAACCCTGTTCCGTCAGGCCGCGGTGCAAATAGTCCGCGGTTTTTTCTTCGTCTTCGATAATCAGAACGCGCATGACCCCGCCTCAGTCTGTGGTCGCCAGTGCCGGCATCGGCGCTGGTTTGGGCCTATGGAATAGCCGCTCAAGCCACAAGTATATGACCGGAGTGGTGAACAGCGTCAGCGCCTGGCTCACCAGCAAGCCGCCGACCACCGCGATGCCCAATGGCTGGCGCAATTCGGCGCCGGTGCCGTAGCCAAGCATTAGCGGCAGGGCGCCGAGCAGGGCGGCGAGGGTGGTCATGATGATCGGCCGGAACCGTGTGATACAGGCCTGGTAGATCGCTTCTTCCGGTGGCAATCCCCCTTTGCGCTGAGCTTCGAGGGCGAAGTCGATCATCAGGATGCCGTTTTTCTTGACGATGCCGATCAGCAACACCAGGCCGATCAGCGCCATGATCGAAAAGTCCTGGCCGCAGATCCACAGCATGATCACCGCGCCGAGCCCGGCCGATGGCAGGGTCGAGATAATGGTCAGCGGATGGACGAAGCTCTCATAGAGCACGCCGAGAATGATGTACACCGCCACCAGCGCCGCCAGAATCAGCCATGGCTGGCTGGCCAGCGAACTCTGGAACGCCTGGGCCGCGCCCTGGAAGTTGCCGCTCATCGCTGCCGGCATGCCGATTTCAGCCTTGGCCTGGTTGAGCATGATCACCGCGTCCCCCAGCGCCACGCCGGGTGCCAGGTTGAACGAGAGGTTGGCGGCCGGGAACATGCCGTCATGGGCGATGGACAAGGGGCCGACCGTTGGCGCATCGAACTTGGCTAGCGCCGACAGCGGCACCATTTCTCCGCTCAGGGGTGAGCGCAGGTAGAAATAGTTGAGGCTTTCGGCCTTGCCACGCTGCTTGGTGTCCAGTTCCAGAATCACGTTGTACTGGTTGATCTGGGTCTGGAATTCGTTGATCTGGCGCTGACCGAAGGCGTCGTACAGCGCTTCGTCGACGTCGCTGGCGGTCAGGCCAAAACGCGCCGCCGCGCTGCGATCGATGCTGATGTGGGTGATGCTGCCGCCCAATTGCAGGTCGTTGGAAATGTCGCGGAACGCCGGGTTGCTGCGCAGTTTTTCCGTCAGGCGCTGGGTCCAGGTGCTCAGGACCGCACCGTCGTTGCTCTTGAGCACGTATTGGTACTGGGCGCGGCTCGGACCGGAGCTGAGGTTGATGTCCTGGCCGGCGCGCAGGTAGAGCACGATGCCTGGGACTTTCATCAGCTGTGGGCGAATCCGGTCGATGAACTGGCTGGCCGAGACGTCGCGGTCGCCGCGTTTTTTCAGGGCGATCCAGAACCGGCCGTTGGCGATGGTCTGGTTGCTGCCCGAGACCCCGACCGAGTGCGAAAACGCCTGGACGGCCGGGTCGGCGGCGACGATTTCCGCCATCGCCAAGTGTTTTTTCACCATGTCGCCGTAGGAAATATCGGCCGCCGCTTCGGTGGTGCCGAGGACGAAACCGGTGTCCTGCACCGGGAAGAAACCTTTGGGAATGAAAATGTAGCCGACGATGGCCAGGGCCAGGGACAAACCGAACACACCGATCATCAACTTCTGATGGGCGAGGGCACGGCGCAGAAGCTTTTCATAACCGGCGAGCAAGCGTTCGCCGAACGTCGGTTTGCTGTGGGCGTGATGCACCGGCGCACGCATGAACAGCGCGGCCAGGGTCGGCGCCAGCGTCAGCGACACCACCACCGAAATCATGATGGTCGAGGTCGCTGTCAGGGCGAATTCCTTGAACAGCCGCCCGACCACACCGCCCATGAACAGCAGCGGAATAAACGCCGCCACCAGCGAGAAACTGATGGAGACCACGGTGAACCCGATCTCGCCAGCGCCTTTGATCGCGGCCTCGCGCATGCCGTCACCGGCCTCGAGGTGACGGTGGATGTTCTCCACCACCACAATCGCATCGTCGACCACAAACCCCACGGCCACCACGATCGCCACCAGGGTCAGGTTGTTCAGGCTGAAGCCCATGATGTACATCAGGGCGAAACTGGCGGTCAGTGAAACCCCGAGCACCGCCGACACAATCATCGTCGCCGACCATTGGCGCAGGAACAGCGCCATCACCGCCACCACCAGCATGATGGCGATCAGCAAGGTGACTTCCACTTCATGCAAGGACGCGCGGATGGTTTGGGTGCGGTCGATCAACACCTTGACCTGCACCGAGGCCGGCAGCATCGCTTCCAGGCCGGGCAGGGCCGCTTGAATGCGATCCACGGTCTCGACGATGTTGGCCCCCGGTTGCCGCGAGATCACCAGGTTCACCCCCGGCCGATCCCCGGCCCAGGCTTGCACGTAGGCATCTTCCGAACCGTTGACGACTTTGGCCACATCCTTGAGATGAACCGGTGCGCCGTCCTTGTAGGAAACGATGAGCTGGCTGTACTCCTCAGGGTGGAACAACTGGTCGTTGGTCGACAGGGTCGAAATGCTCGACTCCCCGTACAACGCACCTTTGGCCAGGTTGAGGCTGGTGTTCTGGATCGCCAGGCGAATGTCCGCCAGGGTCAGGCCGATGGCCGCGAGTTTGTCCGCCGAGGCTTGCACGCGGATGGCCGGACGTTGCTGACCGGTGATGTTGATTTGGCCTACGCCGTCGATCTGGCTGATCTGACGCGAAAGCAGGGTTTCCACCAGGTCGCTGAGTTCGGTGCCGGGCATTTGCGTCGAGTTGACGCTGAGGATCAGCACCGGGCTGTCGGCCGGGTTGACCTTGCGCCACGTCGGCAGGGTCGGCATGTCCTTGGGCAGCTTGCCGGCGGCGGTGTTGATCGCGGCCTGGACTTCCTGGGCGGCGGTGTCGATGCTTTTGTCGAGGGTGAACTGCAGGGTCAGGTTGGTCGAGCCGAGGGCGCTGCTCGAGGTCATCTGGGTCACGCCGGGGATGGCGCTGAATTGCACTTCAAGGGGCGTGGCCACGGACGAGGCCATGGTTTCCGGGCTGGCGCCGGGCAATTGGGCCGCCACCTGAATGGTCGGGAATTCGGCTTCCGGCAGCGGTGCGATCGGCAGGCGCGGGAAGGCGATGACACCGAGGAGCACCAGGGCGAAGGTCAGCAGGATCGTCGCGACCGGATGATCGATGCACCACGCGGAAACCGAGCCATGGCCCTTCATGGTTTCGGCTCCGATTGCACCACTTGTGGCGGGTCAGTCAGGACCTGGACCGTCGAACCGGGTTTGAGCCGCGACTGGCCGTCGCTGACCAGGATGTCGCCCGGATTGACGCCTTTGATGGTGTCCTGGCCGCTGCCTTGATAGACCATTTGCACCTGGACGGTTTCGACCTTGTCACCTTTGACCCGGTAGACGAAATGCTGGTCGAGCCCGCGTTGTACGACGGTGGGCGGTACGACCAGCGCATCTTTATCCAGCGCTGTCTGAATTTTTACCGTTACCAGCAGGCCCGGCCAGAGTTTTTGCCCGGGGTTGTTGAATTCCGCCTTGGCGCGGATGGTCCCGGTGTTGGCGTTGATCTGGTTGTCGATCAGGGTCAGGTGGCCTTCGCCCAGCAGGTTGCCGGTTTCGCCATCGGTGTCGGCGCCGATGTAGGCCTTCACTTTGGCGCGCTCCGGGTCACCGATCAGGCCTTGCAGGGTCGGCAGCATGTGTTGCGGCAGGGAGAACTCCACGGCGATCGGGTCGATCTGGGTCACCGTGAACAGGCCTTGGGCGTCGGTCATGCGCAGGAAGTTGCCTTCATCGACGGTGCGAATACCGACGCGACCGGTCACCGGGGAGCGAATCTGGGTGTAGGACAGTTGAACCTGGGCGGCGTCGATCGAGGCCTGATTGCCTTGGGCGGTGGCCTTGAGTTGGTTGACCAGGGCTTGTTGCTGGTCGTAGGTCTGCTTGGAGACGCCGTCGTCGACGCTCAGCAGTTTGTAGCGCTTGAGGTTGACCAGGGCGACTTGCAGTTGCGCCTGGCTTTCGCCCAATTGAGCCTTGGCCTGATCGAGGCTGGCGCGGATCGAGCGGTCGTCGATGGTGGCCAGCAGGTCGCCCTTGTTGACGAGTTGGCCTTCTTTGACAAGCAATTTGGTGAGAATGCCGTCGATCTGCGGGCGGACTACGACGCTGTGCAGGGACAGGACCGAGCCGATGCCGCTGACGTAGCGGGGCACGTCTTTTTCGGTGACGCTGACCACTCGCACGGGGATGGCGGTGGAGGTGGTGAGTTTTGTCGTGGCGGGTTTGGCGGCGTACCACAGGCCCAGCGCTGCCAGAACGATCAGAAGGGCGACGAGCAGGGCGGGTTTTTTCTGAATTCGCATGCGAGTGGGGCGCCGGGGCTGGGAGGTCGATAGGTTGGTATTTTCCTTTATAAACCTGTTTGACGGTCAGGAAGGTGACTGCTAACTGACGGCGCTGTCAGTTTGGTGGTCTTGGCGGCCTTATAGCCGACCAGGTTCTTTCAGGGGGGACATATCCATTTCTGCGGTGATGGCTGATATTGGTTCCGCCCTTACGGCGGGTCACTTGGAAAAGCGCCAAGTAACCAAGCGCTCTTGCCCCTTTCGTTCGGTGCCTCGCTAAGGCTCGGCATGCCCTCGCTCCGGTCCTGCTCCGTGGGCCCGCCGCCATCGGCCATCCCTGGCCGGGGGCGGCTAACCCGGCATCCCTGCCGGGTTGCCCACTGCGCAGAACCTCCACTCGGCCTCTCGATGGGACGGTGCATCAAGATCAAAAGCACGGCGGCCTGCAGGCCGGCCTGGTTCGTTATGGTGCGCATTCCCCTGTAGGAGCGAGCTTGCTCGCGAAGAACGTCAATGATGGCGCGTTTCAACGGGATAAACGCGGTGCCTGTGGGTTCATCGCGAGCAAGCTCGCTCCTACAGGTGAGGGGGACGGTGATTTCGGGCGCTGCGTTCGCTTTTGATCTTGCCGTTGCTTCGGCTTTTGATTTTGATCTGTTGCCCCTTTCCCAGAGGCCGAACGCAGGCGTTGCGCAGGGGGCAACCCGGCATGGATGCCGGGTTAGCCGCCCCCGGCCAGGGATGGCCGATGGCGGCGGGCCCCCGGAGCAATGCCTTCGTTACGGCATGCCGAGCCTTAGCGAGGCATCGAATGGCGGGGCAAAAGCCCTTGGTTACTTGGGGCTTTTCCAAGTGACACGCCGTAAGGGCGTAACCAATAGCCGCCGTTACCGCAGAAACGGATATGTACACCTGAAAAAGAATGGTCGGCTACCAGGCCGCCTTCGCGAGCAAGCCCGCTCCCACATTTGCTCGGTGTACATTCGTAAAAAACGGATGTCCGCAGGATCAATTCGCCACCCGAACCCCACCCATGCTCCCGCTCAGTTCATAAGCCGTCAGTTCTGCCTGGTGCGCCGCCAATATCTCCGGCAGCGACCCGCGCAAGTACTCGACCCAGGTCTTGATCTTCGCATCCAGGTATTGCCGCGACGGGTAGATCGCATACAGGTTCAGTTCCTGCGAGCGGTACTTGGGCATCACCCGTACCAGACTGCCGTTACGCAACCCTTCGATCGCCGCATACACCGGCAAAACCCCCACCCCCATGCCACTGGTAATCGCAGTCTTCATCGCATCGGCAGAGTTCACCAGAAACGGCGAGCTGTTGATGGTGACCATCTCCTGGCCCTCAGGCCCGTCGAAAGTCCACTTCTCCAGCGGAATCACCGGGCTCACCAGCCGCAAACACGCATGGTTGAGCAAGTCGCTGGGTTTCTGCGCGCAGCCATTGACCTTCACGTAAGCCGGCGAGGCGCAAACAATGCTGTAGGTGATGCCCAGGCGCTGCGAGACGAAACCCGAGTCCGGCAGTTCGCTGGCCAGCACGATGGACACGTCGTAGCCCTCGTCCAGCAAATCCGGCACGCGGTTGGCCATGGTCAGGTCGAAGGTGACGTCGGGGTGGGTCTTGCGGTAGCGGGCGATGGCGTCGATCACGAAGTGCTGACCGATGCCGGTCATGGTGTGCACTTTGAGTTGCCCGGCCGGGCGCGCATGGGCGTCGCTGGCTTCCGCTTCGGCTTCTTCGACGTACGCCAGGATCTGCTCGCAACGCAACAGGTAGCGCTTGCCGGCTTCGGTCAGGGCGATGCGTCGGGTCGTGCGGTTGAGCAGGCGGGTTTGCAGGTGGGCTTCCAGGTTGGAGACCGCGCGCGAGACGTTTGCCGTAGTGGTGTCGAGTTGCACGGCGGCGGCGGTGAAGCTGCCGGCCTCGGCCACGTAACTGAAGGCGCGCATGTTTTGCAAAGTGTCCATGGGGTGCTCTCAAGGGCGATGGCAAATTGTGACACGAAGTTTCAGGGTCTGAGACCCCGACCAACGGATTATCGCGCGAACGGTAACAAAGATTCACAGGAATCCCACCTTATCGCGATCAAGGCCCGCCACTAGAATTGCGCCGATCCTTGTAGGAGCGAGGCTTGCCCGCGAAGAGGCCATCACTTTCAACATTGATGTTGGCTGACACACCGCCTTCGCGGGCAAGTCGGAACGCCGCCCGCTCGCTCCTACAAGAATCTTGTGCCTCCCTCACCTCAGGAATTTTCAGCAGTGCCGCGTCGCATCAGCAGAGCGCTTCAGACGCTCAGTGTTTTGGCTTTAACCCTGGCAATCAGCGGCTGCGTCGGTACCGGAGGTATTGCCCCACAGGGCAAGGCACTGGAGGCCGATTCATTGGCCACCGACGAAGCCATCCGCAGCGCCGCCCAAGACGCGCACTGGCCCACCGCGCAATGGTGGCAGGCTTATGGCGACCCGCAATTGAACCGCTGGATCGACCTCGCCGTGCAAGGCAGCCCGACCATGGCCATGGCCGCCGCGCGGGTGCGTCAGGCCAAGTCCATGGCCGGTATCGCGGAGTCGGCCGAGTCGCTGCAGATCAATGGCGAATCCACGCTCAAGCGCCACAACTGGCCGACCGATCAGTTCTACGGGCCGGGCGAGCTGGCCAATACCACCACCTGGGACAACAACGCCGCGCTGGGCTTCAGCTATGCCCTCGACCTCTGGGGCCGCGAAAGCAATGCCACCGAGCGCGCCGTGGACATGGCGCATATGACCGCCGCCGAAGCACGGCTGGCCCAGCTCGAATTGCAGAACAACATCGTTCGCGCCTACATCGATCTGTCGTTGCATTACGCGCAACGGGACATCGTCGAGGCAACGCTCAAGCAACAACAGCAGATTCTCGACCTGGCGCAAAAACGCCTGAACGGCGGGATCGGCACGCATTTCGAAGTCAGCCAGGCCGAGACGCCGCTGCCGGAAACCCATCGCCAGATCGATGCACTGGACGAAGAAATCGCCCTGAGCCGCAATCAACTGGCCGCACTGGCAGGCTTTGGGCCGGGGGAGGGCGCGCAGTTGCAACGGCCGACGTTGTCGTTGGGGGCGGCGCTGAAGCTACCGTCGTCGCTGCCGGCGCAATTGCTCGGTCAGCGTCCGGACGTGGTCGCCAGTCGCTGGCAAGTGGCGGCCCAGGCGCGGGGCATCGATGTCGCTCACGCAGGTTTCTACCCCAACGTCGATCTGGTCGGCAGCCTCGGTTACATGGCCACCGGTGGCGGGGCGCTCGAGTTCCTGACCGGCAAGAAACTCAACTACAGCGTGGGCCCGGCGATTTCCTTGCCGATCTTCGACGGCGGTCGTTTGCGCTCGGAACTGGGCGAAGCCTCGGCCGGGTATGACATCGCCGTGGCCAAGTACAACCAGACGCTGGTCAATGCGCTGAAAAACATCTCCGACCAGTTGATCCGCCGCGAGTCCATGGACAAGCAGCAAACCTTCGCCGCCGAGTCGGTGGCCACCGCGCAGAAGACCTACGACATCGCGATGATCGCCTACCAGCGTGGCCTCACCGACTACCTCAACGTGCTCAACGCCCAGACGCTGTTGTTCAAACAGCAGCAAGTCCAGCAGCAGGTTCAGGCGGCGCGACTGAGTGCGCATGCCGAGTTGGTAACGGCGCTCGGTGGCGGGCTCGGTGCCGGCAGCGATGTACCGAAAGACAGTCAGACCGCGGCACCGAAAACCCCGGTCCTTTTGCGTTGAACATCATACCTGTGGGAGCGAGCCTGCTCGCGATGAGGCCGGCACATCCAACATCGATGTCGACGGGTACTCCGCTATCGCCAGCAGGCTGGCTCCCACAGGTTTCACTGAGCAGGATCCCATGACTCCCTTGCCCGCACCTTTGCGTTGGCTGTATTCCCTTGAATGGCGCCGGGGTTTCTACGACTGGGCGCGCAGCGACGGCGTGACCTGGGTGTACATTTTCAAGGTGCTGTTCGCCGCATTCCTGACCCTGTGGCTGGCCATGCGCCTGGAACTGCCGCAGCCGCGCACGGCGATGATCACCGTGTTCATCGTCATGCAACCGCAAAGCGGCCATGTGTTGGCCAAGAGTTTTTATCGCTTCCTCGGCACCTTGGCCGGGTCGGCGGTGATGGTCGCGTTGATTGCCCTGTTCGCCCAAAACACCGAACTGTTCCTCGGCTCGCTGGCGATCTGGGTCGGCATCTGCTCGGCCGGTGCCGCGCGGTATCGCAACTTCCGTGCCTACGGTTTTGTGCTGGCCGGGTACACCGCGGCGATGGTCGGCTTGCCCGCTTTGGCCCACCCGGACGGCGCATTCATGGCGGCGGTCTGGCGGGTGCTGGAAATCTCCCTGGGGATTCTCTGTTCGACCCTGATCAGTGCCGCAATCCTGCCGCAAACCGCCAGTGCGGCGATGCGTAACGCGCTGTATCAACGCTTCGGCGTGTTCGCCTTGTTCGTCACCGATGGCTTGCGCGGTCGCAGCAAACGCGACGCTTTTGAAGCCAGCAACGTGCGCTTCATCGCCGAAGCGGTGGGCCTGGAAGGGCTACGCAGCGTCACCGTATTCGAGGACCCGCACATGCGCCGGCGCAACGGCCGGCTCAGTCGCTTGAACAGCGAGTTCATGGGCATCACCACGCGCTTCAATGCCTTGCACCAACTGCTCGAACGCTTGCGCAGCAGCGGCACCGATCACGTGGTCGCGGCGATCAAACCGGGTTTGCAGGACCTCGCCGAATTGCTCGACGGCTTCACCGGTCGAGCCTTGACCGATGCCGATGCCCGACGCTTGGTGATCGCGCTGACCACCTACAAAGAAGGCTTGCCGGCGCGGGTTCGCAGCCTGCGAGCGACCTTTCAAGAGAGTGACCCCAGCGACGCCGAACAACTGGATTTCCACACGGCCTACGAATTGCTCTACCGCTTCGTCGACGACCTGCACAGTTATGCACAGACCCACGCGTCCCTGGCCGATCACAGCCACGAGCGCGAGCAATGGGATGAGCCTTTCACCCCGCAAACCAACTGGATGGCGTCGGCCGCCTCGGGGATTCGCGCGGCGTTCATTCTGGTGGTGCTGGGCAGTTATTGGGTCGCCACGGCGTGGCCGAGCGGGGCGACCATGACCCTGATCGCCGCCGCCACGGTAGGTCTTTCCGCCGCCACGCCGAACCCGAAACGCATGGCGTTTCAGATGGCCTGCGGGACGTTCCTCGGGGCGTTGATCGGCTTCGTCGAGATGTTTTTCATCTTCCCCTGGATCGACGGTTTTCCATTGCTCTGCGTGATGCTCGCGCCGGTGATCGTGCTCGGTTCGTTCCTCACTTCGCGGCCGCAGTACGCCGGTGTCGGCCTCGGTTTGCTGATCTTCTTCAGCACCGGTTCGGTGCCGGACAACCTCACGGTCTACAACCCTTACGCCTTCATCAACGACTACATCGCGATGGTGCTGGGCATGCTGGTGTGCGCCGCGGCCGGGGCGATCATTTTGCCGCCCAACAGTCGCTGGTTGTGGCGTCGGCTCGAGCAGGATCTGCGCGGCCAGGTGGTGTATGCCATCAGCGGCAAACTCAAGGGCCTGGCGTCGAGTTTTGAAAGCAGCACCCGCGACCTGTTGCACCAGGCCTACGGTCTCGCCATGGGGCAGCCGCAAGTGCAGCGGGACTTGCTGCGCTGGATGTTCGTGGTGCTGGAAGTCGGGCACGCGATCATCGAGTTGCGCAAGGAGCAGGCGATCCTGCCGGTGCACCCGGCCTATGCCGAGTCGCAGCCGTGGCGCCAGGCGATCCGGGTGATGGGCCGCTCGCTGGTGCGGCTGTTTTTGCAACCGAGCCAGAGCAACCTGGAGCGCGGACTGATTGCCGTCGACCATGCGATCAGCCGCGTGCAAGCGACCGATGAACCGTTCGCCCCGCACTTCGACACCTCGGCGTTGCGCCGGGTGAAGAGCTACCTGCACTTCATCCGCACCTCGTTGCTCGACCCGCAATCACCGCTCGCCGGTTACATGACTGCCACTCACGCCAAGCCCCAAGGACTTGAACATGCCTCGTGAAATCGCCTTCCACGGCGTGTACATGCCGACCATGACGCTGATGTTTTTCATCGCTGCGGCGCTGGCCTGGGCGCTGGACCGGTTCCTCTCCGGGTTCGATTTGTACCGTTTCTTCTGGCACCCGGCGTTGCTGCGCCTGAGCCTGTTTACCTGTCTGTTTGGCGCCCTGGCGCTGACTGTTTACCGTTGACTCTCTATCACTGAGAACGCCCTGATGAAAAAGCTCTTCAGCCTGCTCGCCACCCTGTTGGTGCTGGCCCTCGCGATATGGATCGGCCGAACCCTCTGGGTGCATTACATGGACACGCCGTGGACCCGCGACGGCCGGGTGCGCGCCGACATCATCAACGTCGCTGCCGACGTCACCGGCGAAGTGGTGAACGTGCCGGTGCGTGACAACCAATTGGTCAAGAAAGGCGATTTGCTGATGCAGATCGACCCCGAGCACTACCGCATCGCGGTCAAGCAGGCACAGTCGCTGGTGGCCTCACGCAAGTCGACGTGGGAGATGCGCAAGGTCAACGCCCATCGCCGCGCCGACATGGACAACCTGGTCATTTCCAAGGAAAACCGCGACGACGCCAGCAACATCGCCGACTCGGCCCTGGCCGATTACCAGCACGCCCAGGCGCAACTGGAAGCCGCTGAACTCAACCTCAAACGTACCGAAGTTCGCGCGGCAGTGGACGGCTACGTGACCAACCTCAACGTCCATAGCGGCGATTATGCACGCATCGGCGAAGCGAAAATGGCCGTGGTCGACATGAACTCGTTCTGGGTCTACGGCTTCTTCGAAGAAACCAAACTGCCCCACGTGCGGGTCGGCGATAAGGCGGACATGCAGTTGATGAGCGGCGAAGTGCTCAAGGGGCACGTGGAGAGTATTTCACGCGGGATCTACGACCGTGATAACCCGGAAAGCCGTGAGCTGATTGCGGATGTGAACCCGACGTTTAACTGGGTGCGGCTGGCGCAACGGGTGCCGGTGCGGATTCACATTGATGAAGTGCCGGAGGGTGTGCTGTTGGCTGCGGGGATTACGTGCACGGTGGTGGTCAAGCAAGGTGATGGTGCATAGCTTGTAGACCGAGTCGCGCCCTTCGCGAGCAAGCCCGCTCCCACATTCGATCGCATTCTCTTGAGAGGACTCGGTTAAATGTGGGAGCGGGCTTGCTCGCGAAGGGCGCGCCTCAGTCATCCGCCAGGTGAAAAAATCACCCGTTGCAGAAAGTCTCCTGCAAGTGCCGCCAAATCACCTTGCCACCGGCCTGTTTCTCAAACACCACGGTCGAGCGCCGGTCCGAGTGCAACCCGGTCGCATCGGTTTGTTGTTCGCGGTAACTCACGGTTGCGCCCGTGTCGTGTAGCGCAATGCCACGCAACTCACTGAGCTCGATGCGGAACCCGAGTTTCCTGCCACCCGCCAGCAGGAACAATTCATTCAACGCGTCGAAATCCAGCACCCGGCCCAACGGCGAGACCATGGAAAACTGCGGGGAAAAACGGCTCAGCAGGTGTTCAAGTTCGCTCGCATCCCGCTCCTCGGCCAGCCACTGTTCGATGGCGATGTGGGCCTGGATCACTTCGTCGAAGTATTCGGTGTAGTCGGTCATGTGGCTTCCTGAAATTAGGTGGAGTCTGTTCTGACGCCTTCGCGGGCAAGCCTCGCTCCTACAGGTGATGCACAACATTCAAAATGGCGCTAATCCTGTAGGAGCGAGGCTTGCCCGCGAAGAACGATAACTTGGTCTCAGAGCTGCCCACGCAACCCGAACCGCTTCATCAACCCCGACTCCAGCAATCCTTTAGGCAGCAGCCCTGCCAACAATGGCAACGCCCGGCTGCCATTGCCCAATCGAATCAGGCGCGGCGGTTTGGCCTGTTGCACGGCCTTGAGCAAACCTTCGGCAAACTCACGGGCCGGGGTCGGGTTGTCCTGGGACGCCTTGGCCCGTGCGCGAATGCCTTCACGCAAGGGGAACCACGGCGATTGTTCAGTGATTAACTGCTCAGCCTCATGCCCGGCATTCTTGGCGAAACTGGAGGCGATAGCGCCCGGCTGGACCTCCATCACCCGCACGCCGAACGGCGCCAGTTCCATGCGCAACGCATCGCTCAAGGCATGCACCGCCGCTTTTGATGCGCAGTAGGCACCGGCAAACGGGGTCACCAACACCCCCGATACGCTGCCGATATTGACCACAATTCCTTTGGCCCGGCGCAGCACGGGAAACATCGCGCGCGTCACGCCGACGATGGCAAACACGTTGGTTTCGAACTGACGCTGCATGGCCGGCACGCCGCCATCGAGCAGCGGCCCCATGGCGCCGTAACCGGCGTTGTTGATCAGCACATCGAGGCCGCCATGCTGCTGGTTGATCCGTTCGCTCAACTGTTCGAGTGCGGCGCCGTCGTTGACGTCCAGTGGCACGGCGGTGAAACCGGCCGCCGCCAGAACGGCCACATCTTCAGCCTTGCGGGCGCTGGCCCAGACGGTGTAACCGGCGACTTTGAAGGCGTCGGCGAGGGCGCGGCCAATGCCGCTGGAACAACCGGTAATCAACGCAACGGGCATGGCGCGGTCCTTGTGCAAGAGGAAGAAGGGAGGATCAGTCGGAGAAACTACCCTGCAAACGCTCGGCGCGAAACTCCAGGGTTTCCGGGCGGTAGCCAGGGCGCAGTGGCGGCAGCGGCAAGCAGTCTTCCCAGTTGCCACCGGCCTGCAATTCACCGGGACCGCGATAGCGTGGGGCGGTGTATTGATTGTCGGCGAGGTTGACCGTGTCGCCGGGCGCATACGCGGCGACACGCCAGCGCAGTTCGGTCAGCGGCACGTCGTTGCCGTTGTTCATGGTCAGCTGCAGCGGCCGGTCTGCGGGGCAGTGTTGTGGCGCGTAGCTGATGCGCAACTCAAGACGCTGCAGTTGCTTCACCTCGCGGTGGTCCATCCAGATTACCCACGTGGCGACGATGCCCAATCCGATGGCGGCCGCGACAGAAACCGGCAGGGCTTTGGCGGGATAGCGCAATAACAGGATGAGCCAGGTGATGACCAGCAAGACGCCGATGAACATGACGCGAAACCTCGGGAGCAGAGGAGGTCATCCTACCTAAGCGTGGGTGGGGTTGGCGATGGGCTTGATGGGTGTGGTGGCTGTGATGGCCTCTTCGCGAGCAAGCCCGCTCCCACATTCGACCGAGTCCTGTCAGGAGAATGCGGTCGAATGTGGGAGCGGGCTTGCTCGCGAAGGGGCCAGCCAAGGCGACCCAAAACCCGGACAAAAAAAGCCCCCACCCAACCCGCTGTGGATGGGGATCGCAGCGGGCTGGACGGGGGCTTTTTGTTCTACCGAACGCTTACTGCGCGATGGTTTTCACCGACACGCCACGCTCAATCGGGGTCGAACGACCGTAGATATCTTCGAACCGCTCGATATCGTCTTCACCCAGATAGCTGCCCGATTGCACTTCGATGATCTCGAGTGGAATCTTGCCCGGGTTGCGCAGACGGTGGACCGACGCGATCGGAATGTAGGTCGACTGGTTTTCAGTCAGCAGGAACACGTTTTCGTCGCAGGTCACTTCGGCAGTGCCGCTGACCACGATCCAGTGTTCGGCGCGGTGGTGGTGCATCTGCAGCGACAGGCACGCGCCCGGCTTGACCGAGATACGCTTGACCTGGAAGCGGCCGCCCATGTCTACCGAGTCGTAGGAACCCCACGGACGATAGACTTCGCAGTGGTTCTGGGTTTCGCTGCGGCCCTGTTCGTTGAGGGTGTTGACCATCTGTTTCACGCCTTGGACCTTGTCCTTGTGGACGATCATCATGGCGTCTTTGGTCTCGACGACCACGATGTTTTCCAGGCCGATCACCGACACCAGTTTGCCGTTGCCGTGGATCATGCAGTTTTTGCTGTCCTGAATGACCACGTCGCCTTTGGTGACGTTACCGTTGGCGTCTTTCTCATTCACTTCCCACAGCGACGACCAGCAGCCGACATCGCTCCAACCGGCTGTCAGCGGCACCACGCAGGCGCGCTGGGTTTTTTCCATCACGGCGTAGTCGATGGAGTTGTCCGGGCAGCAGGCGAAAGTGGCCGGGTCGATGTCGACCGTGTCGGCATCCTGCGCGCTGCGTTCCAGGGTCAGGACGCACGTGTCGTAGATGTCCGGATCGTGCTTTTTCAGTTCTTCGAGGAAGCGGCTGGCGCGGAACAGGAACATGCCGCTGTTCCAGAAGTAACCGCCGGACTGAACGTATTCGGTGGCGCGTTTCACGTCCGGTTTTTCAACGAAGTGCGAGACGCGGCTGACGCCTTCGGGCAGCAGCGAATCGTTGGTCGACTTGATGTAGCCATAGCCGGTTTCCGGTTTGGTCGCCGGTACGCCGAACAGGACCATTTCGCCGTTTTCCGCAGCGACGGTGGCCAGGGCCAGGGCGCGTTGCAGGGCTTTCTGGTCTTCCAGCACGTGGTCGGCCGGCAGCACCAGCATCAATTCGTCGCGACCTTCATTGACCAGCATCATCGCGGTCAGGGCCACGGCTGGCGCCGTGTTGCGGCCGAATGGTTCCATCAGGATGCGCTGGGTGTCGAGGTTGCGGGCAGCCAGCTGCTCGTTGACGATAAAGCGGTGGTCTTTGTTGCAGACCACGATCGGGGTGTCCATGCCTTCGAACACCAGGCGTTCCAGGGTTTGCTGGAACAGCGTGTGTTCGCCGGTCAGGGCGAGAAATTGCTTGGGGAATTGCTTACGCGAAAGCGGCCAAAGACGTGAGCCGCTACCACCTGACAAGATCACCGGAATCATGTTGTTACTCCTTGAAAATCGTATGGTCAGGCCTTTGTGGGAGCTAGCCTGCTAGCGATGGCATCACCTCGGTGCTTGTGCAAAACCGAGTCGTCTGCATCGCCGGCAGGCCGGCTCCCACAGGGAGCCTGGTCAGTTCTTAAAATTCGTTTAGCGCGTCGAAACCGGGCGTTTTACCCAGACTGGCGACAGGCTGCTGCCGGTGCCGGTGACGTACAGCACGGCGGCTTCACCGCGTTCCAGGGCAACCGGTTTCACGTCGCCGACTTTGGTGGCGCCGTCGTACAGGGCCAGGCTGACTTTCACCGGGTTGATTTCACGCTCGCCACGGCCCTTGGCCGCTACGGTCGGAACCACTTCGGTCTTGCCGTCGGCGGTTTTCAGGGTCAGGGCCTTGTCGCTGAGGTTCTGTACGCGAACCAGGGATTTCTGCTTGTTCTTGAACGGCGGCTCTTCGATCAGTTGCGGCGCGCCGCTGGCGTTGTTGACCAGGGTGTAATAGTGATCACCGGCCAGTTTCACCGGCAGGGACTGGCTGCCGACCTTGGCGCTGTAATCGCCGCCCGGCATGAAGCTGAAGTCGCTGCTGGACAGCGGCGCGACATCGCTCAGGTTAGTGCTGCCGACGGTGGCGCTGACTTCAGCGTTACCGGCGTTGTAGATACGCACAAAGCTCGAACCCTTCGGAGCGGTCGGACCGTAGAGCGCTGCATCGCCAGCGAAGGCGGACATCGACAACACGCTCATGCCTGCAACGAGGGCGAAGGTCTTGGCGAGACGGCGAGGAGTAGTAGTGAAAGTCATGGTAGTACCTCTCTCTTTCAGTTTTGCGCCCGGTCGGGCGTCTCGGATTTAGTGTTTGCGGCTACGTTTTGTTGGCGGGCGCCGGCTTGTTTAAGCTCTGCGACCCACTGCGGGTCGGCGTCACCGATTTCGTTGTTCACAGGCAGATAACGTTCAGGAAACTCCCAGATCAGCACTTGTGGCGGGCTGTTCTTGAAGGCATCGCTTTTCAGGTAGCTGAGCATCGGCAGAATCGGGCCATGGCCGTCTTCGGCGTAATTGACCACGTCGCTGTGCAGCGCTTCTTTCAGCGCACCGACGAAGTTCCAGTTGGGGTTGGCGCTGTAGCTGGTGCCGATCAGGGCCACCGGCACTTCAGTGTTGGCGAACAGTGCGTCGTCACCGGCCGGCTGGCCTTGGGCAGCGACGGTGTTGCGCTTCTGCAAAGGTTCTTGCGCCGGCATCAGGTTTTCGAACAGCGGGTCCAGCGGCAGGAACAGGCGCAGGTCGCCCTTGTGCGTCACCTTCTCCGCCGGTTCAGTGACGAAGTCTTGCGGTTCGCCGCTGAGCGGGGTTTTCTCGGCAATGGTTTTAGCCAGGGTCTCGGCGGCGATTTGCGCGCCTTCCGGGGTCCAGTGGGTGTCGGTGCGCAGGAACACTTGCTGACCGTCCAGCTTGGCCTTCAGCATCGGGCCGTACAGGTCGGGAGCGAGAATCTTGGTGGCCGCCACACGAGCGTGGAAGTCCTCATAGAGGTTGGCGTGGATGCTCGAAGGCTTCACCTCACCCAGGTGTTCCGGGTACAGGCGAGTCTTGGCCGGCACGATCGCCATCACCAGTTTCACGCCTTTCTCTTTCAAGGTCTGGCGCACGCCTTCGACCAGCGCGTAGTTGCCTTGCAGGTTCAGCTCTTCGTTGACGATCGGGTTGAATTCCTCATCGCTGTACAACCACTGGTCGCGACCGAGCACAACGCCCGGACGACCTTCGTTGAACAGTTTGAAATCCAGCGCGGCCCAAAGGTTGGTGCCCAGGCGCTTGATCGGGAACTCGTCGTCGTAATGTGTTTCAACGGCTTTGCTCCAGCGGCCGTTGAGCACCGTGGTTTCGGCCGACGTATTGAAGCCGAAGAAACTGCGCGTGGACCACACACCCAGCACCAGCAGGGTCAGCAGGAACAGCGCGATGTAGAGGATGCGTAATGAGCGGGTCATGGTCAGATCCCTCAGAACTGGAAGTAAAGGAACGGCGAGAAGCTTTGCGCCGAGAGTTTGAAAATCGAGGCGATGAACAGCACCAGTACCAGCGTGCGCATCACGTAACGCGACCAGTCAGCGGTCCAGTAGGCCGGTTGCACCGTCGCTTCAACGCCGACGGTGTAGCCAGGCTGGTGGATGCTGCCCGGGTTGTCGCCCGGTACGGCCTTGATCATTCCAGGCGTTGCGGTGGCCGGGCCATCGGCCTCGACGTTCACGGCAGGCTTGGTCTTTTCAGGCGGCAGGTTGCTGTAGAAATCACGAATGCCGAAGAACGCCAGGGTCATGTAAGCCACCACCAGGGTCGCCACTTGCAGGCCGGTGAGGCTGGCCTGGTTGAGTTCCGACAGCGACCATTCGCCGAAGCTGAACATCGCGCCGTACATACGGCCGGCGACGTGCAGGTTTTCCGCGCGGAAGATCACCCATCCCATGACCACGAGCAGGAACGTCAGCGCCCAGCGGATCGGGTTGATGCTGCGCGGCGAAGTGTTCAGGCCCAGCGCTTTTTCAATCGCCAGCCACATGCCGTGCCACGCACCCCAGACGATGTAGGTGATGTTCGCGCCGTGCCACAGACCACCGAGCAGCATGGTCAGGAACAGGTTGCGATAGGTCATCAGCGTGCCTTTACGGTTACCGCCCAGCGTGATGTACAGGTAGTCACGCAGCCAGGTGGACAGGCTGATGTGCCAGCGACGCCAGAACTCGGTGATCGATTGGCTGATGTAAGGCTGCTTGAAGTTTTCCATGAAGCGGAAACCCATCATCAAGCCCAGGCCGATGGCCATGTCGCTGTAGCCGGAGAAGTCGAAATACAGTTGCGCGGTGTAGGCCAGGGCGCCGAGCCAGGCGTCGCCCGTGGTCGGGTTCTGCAAGGCGAAACAATGGTCGGCCACCACCGCGAGGGTGTCGGCGATGAAGACCTTCTTGATGAAGCCCTGCATGAACCGCGTGCAGCCCTCGGAGAACTTGTCGAGGGTGTGGGTGCGGTTGTTGAACTGGTCGGCGAGGTCGCGAAAACGCAACACCGGGCCGGCGATCAAGTGCGGGAAGATCGCCACGAATGCCGCGAAGTCGATAAGGTTGCGAGTCGCCGGCGTGTCACCCCGATAGACGTCGATGATGTAGCTGATGGACTCGAAGATGTAGAACGAGATCCCGATCGGCAACAGCACGTGAGTCAGGATGAACGGCGACAGGCCGACCGACGTCATCATCGCGTTGATGCTGTCGACGCCGAAGTTGGCGTATTTGAAGTAGCCGAGAATGCACAAGTCGACGACCACGCCCAGGAGCAACCAGCGCTGCGCGGGTTTGGTCCTGACGCCGGCGGCACCGACTTTGAGGCCGATCCAGTAGTTCCACAGCGTGACGGCGGCGAACAGTGCGAGGAAGTCCACGCGCCACCAGGCATAGAACACATAGCTGGCGATCAGCAGCAGCAGGTTGCGATAGCGTATTCCGCTCAAGTAGTACATGCCGAGAAAGATCGGCAAGAACAAAAACAGGAACACATTGGACGAAAATACCATCCCGATCTCTCCGTGTTTAACCAACAGTCGAGGGCCGCAGCCCCCCCAAACCCCCCACCCAAAAAACGGGGGAATAACACTCAACTCAAACCTTGCACTGACCTGTAGGAGCGAGGCTTGCCCGCGAAGGCGGCGTGTCGGTCGACATCATTTGTGAATGTCAGACCGGATTCGCGGGCAAGCCTCGCTCCTACAGGGGTTTTGCGTTGGTCCTAGGAACCTTTGCCTTTTTCGTTGGCCGGGTCGTAGACCTTGGTCAGATCCCCACCGAGGCGGAAGGTCTTGAACGGCTGCATCTCGTGCTTTTTCTCGAGCACGTCCGGCGAGCAGGTGTAGAGCGTGCAGAACGGTTCGAGCCAGGCGAATTTCGAGTCGATTTTCAGGTCGGTCATGTCCTGTTCTTTACCGTTCTTGTTCTCGAATTCGTCCGGGTCTTTAACCCCGGCCAGCACTCGATCACCCAGGCGTTTCAGCGCGCCGTTGTTTTCCTGACGCAAGTCCACACCGTTGACCTGGGCGAAACTGGCGATCATCGCCAGCGGCGGCAGGGCATAGTTGTGGTAGGCGAGGGCGCGTTGCTGACGCTTGAGTTCGTTGGGCAGGAAGCCTTGGGCGTCGATTTGATTGGCGCCGACCTTGTATTCCTTCACGGCCCAATCGAACAGATCGCGGCGATTGGTGGCGACCGACGTGGCCATCACCGACCAGGCAGCCCAGTACGAGTGGTTGTTGGTCTTGTCGAGCGGCAGGTTGTCCCAATCGCTGACGACCTGATCGGCCATTTTGCTGAACCAGGCCTCAATCAGTTGCGACTCTTGCTGATGGTTCGCCAACGGATGGGAGTCGGAGAACTTCAGGCGAATGTACGACGACGCCATGCTGCCCAACGCCCATTTGCGCATGGACTTGCCGGTGTGGTTGAAATCCTTGGACATCAACGCATCGGACTTGGCCCAGGCGGTCAACCAATTCAGGGTGCATTCCAGCTGTTCCGGGCGCCCGTCACGCATGAACTGCATCACGCGCTTGCTGGTGCCGCGCTCCATCTTGGTGATGTCGGCGGTGGTGTCGCGGAAAGCTTTTTCCGAGACCTCGTTCAGGGTCGAACGGGCCTTGTCGGAGCCTTCGTACTTGCTGCGAAATTGCAGCGAGCCGGTGTACGGCGTCGGCATGGCGTCGCAGCCGTCGGCCTTGTCGCCGGTTTTGACTTTTTCAATCGGCGCGAAATAACCCTGGGGTGGACGCAGGGGCGCGGCGGCCTGAGTTGCACCGGCAAACATGGCCAGGCTCAACAGGGACGGTGCGATCAATCTTTTCAAAGTTCGGGTTTGCATAGTTGCCTCATTGCCCGGCCTGAGCGGTACGCTGCCCAGTGCCAGGGAACACGTTGCGTTTGCAGATTTTCGCTTCGACTTTCTGCGGCGCGGCACCTGCTTCAGGGCCCTGGATTTCGACGGCCAGCAGATTCTGCGAGGCCCAGTCTTCGTCCGTGCGCAACTCAAAGGCGAAACGCCCGTCGGTGTCGGAGGTTTCCGGCTTTTCGATCTTGATGTCCTCGTGGCGACCGTTCATGTACCAGAGGGTGGCTTGCAGCGTTTTCACCGACGGATCGGCGAAGCGGATGTCAACCTGGTGGCTGCTGTTTTGCAGGTTCAGGTTCTTGCTGTTGACCATCAATTCGTTCTTGCCCGGTTTCAAGGTGGTGCTGCCGGTCATCTGTGCATCCTTTCCTTCGCAACCGTTGTCCAGCAGCGCCATCATCTGGCGGTAGATGGTTTCCTGGTCGAGGCGATAGAGCGGCGAGAATTCCCAGATCAGAATCTTCGGCGGCTTGGTCTGGAACTCTTCGCTGCCCAGGTACTGCAGCATCGAACCTTCCAGGCCACCGCCGGGGAACGCCACGTTGAGGATGTCGGCGCCGATGGCCTCTTCGAGGAAACCGGCGAAGTTGTAGTTCTTGCCACTGTGGCTGGTGCCGACCAGGGTGATTTCCGGATTTCCGGAATCGCCGAACAGATCGCCATCAGCTGCTTCGCCTTTCGGTTCGGTCGTGAACTGATCCATGTACTGGATCGCGTAGCTGGTGCCACAGAGTTGACCGGCCATGTTGTGTAACGTTCCGGTCTTACCCATGCGACCCGACTTATGGCTCTCGAATTCGCGCTTCGGTACGTCGGCAAAGGCCGGCATTTTCTTGATTTGCTCGCCGACGATTTTCGCCGTGCGCTGGGCGCCGTAGGGCGTCCAGTGTTGGTCGCCGCGGAAGTAGAAATCGTGGGCCGGCAGGGTGTCGGGCAGCGACTCATTGGTCAGCGGCGACAGGTCCGGCACGGTGTAACCCATGGCGGCGAAACGGCCGAGCATGGTCTTGTAATTCTTCAGGGCCTTGTCGAAATCGAACTTGGCCTTTTCTTCCGGATTGAGCTTGTTGCGATTCACCAAGCCACGGGTCGGCTGGTAAACCACGACCAGTTCAATGCCTTTGCTCTTGAACGCATCGTGCAGTTCTTTCATGCGTTTGTAGCCGGCGGGCGTGGTGTCGAACTCGGTGCGCAAGTCTTCTTGCGTACGGAACAACCAGTCACCCTGAGCCTGCACCAACGTGGTGAAGTTCTGCTGATAGCGCGTGGTGTAGTTCTTCGCGTCGTGGGCTTCGGGGCACAGGTTGCAGCACGGTTCGGCGCTGAAGCTCGGTGGCTTTATGTTGCCGGCAGCTTCATCGGCACGCGCGCCGGCGCTGGCCGCGAAAATGCCGGCGGCCAGGGCCGACAGGCTGAGTAATTTGATCAAGTGTGGGTGCATAAAATTATCCTCAGTCCCGCATTTCGGTCTGGCGTTCGACAGGGTCGATCAGCACGGCTTTCTGCTGGCGTACCAGCAGGTCGAGAATTTCATCCTGGCGCTCGCCGAGAATCCCCGAGAAGCTGATGCCGCTGGATTTGGTCGGGGCAAGCATGGACACGCGATACAACTCGACGCTCAGCGGCGAGTCGATCGACAGCGGCCCGCTGCCGTTGCCGGCCAGTTCACCGCCGACCACGATCAGCGACACCTGGGCGTCGAACGGGTCGAGCTTGATGTCGCGGTCGGTGTCGCTCAGGTCCTTGATGTGCCCGTAGACGCCGGTCAGGCCGTTGGCCATCGACAGGTTTTCGTAGAGGCGGATGTTCACGCTGTTACGAATACGGATGCCGTGGCGACGGTTGCTGATCACCTTATTGGCGTACAACAGGTTGTCGGCACTCTCGTAGAGGGTGATGCCGTCGGTGTGGTTCTTGTAGATCTCGTTGTAGGCGATCAGGTTGTTCACGCTGTTACGGTCGATCACCAGGCCCGACAACTTGTTGTCGTAGCTGCGGTTGTTGAAGATGAAGCTGTCGTTGACCTCACGGGAAATAATGATCCCGTGCTTCTTCTTGGTCCCGTACACCGTGTTGTCGGCAATGATCAGACCGTGGGAACGGTCATGCGGGTCGATGCCGTAGACGATGTTGTCTTTGTAGGTGTTGCCCTTGACCACGAAGTCGCGGGTTTCGTAGCAGTAGAAGCCGTACCACATGTCCGAGAACTCGGAGCCGACGATCCAGCCAGTCGGTTCAGGGCGCTTGAGCACCTTGGCCATGTTCGGCGTGTACTGGGAAATACTCACGCCGTACGACTTACTGTTGGCATAGCCGAAACTGGCGATCTTGCTGTTCGCGATGTAGGTCTCGGTGCCGCCCCAGGACAGCAGGAACGGACGGAATTCTTTCGGCGAGTTGAACGTCGCCGGACCGTTGGTCTTTTCGCGCCAGCCGGTGATTTTGGTATCACGCACAAACAGCTGACCGTCGTTGACCAGGAACGAACCGGCCTCCTGGGACAGGCGCAATTCCTGGGTCTGCTGGTCGATTTCGAGGATGCCGTTTTTACCGACCACGATCGGCAACTTCGCCAGGTACACGCCCGGCGAGGTTTCGCTGAAGTACTGCTTGGGCAGCTTCTTGACCAGGTCCTTGAGGTTCATGTAGCCGTCTTCGATGAAGATCGCCTGCGGGATGCCGTGCTGACGCACGACCCACTCGGCCATCTTGTTATCGCCGCCGATGAAGTCCTTCAGCGCGTCTTCCTGCATCATTCGACGCACGCTGATTTTGCCGGCCTTGGTGCGCACGATTTTCGCGGCAATGGCTTCGGCGGTGTAGCCGGAAGTGTCCGGCAGTTTCGGTTTGGCCAGCTCCAGCGGCGCGGTCGGTGCGCTGCTGACGGTGTAGGTCTTGGCCTGTTGCAAGCCCTTGGCAATGGTCGCCGGCTGCCCTTTTGGCACGGGCGCGGCCGGCTCCACCGTGGCGAAGGCCGCCGAACTGGCCAGCAGCATCGCGCCGGCCAGTAAGGTAATCGAGCCTCTCTTCGGACTGTTCATGTCAGGAACTCCCTTCGCTGTTCGCATCAGAAGCGCCAGATCACGTCGATAAACGCGCGGTGCATGTACGAGTCGACGCCTTTGCCGTAGGCATCGCCCGGCTTGAACACACCGCCACGCAAACGCACCAGGGCCGAAGGCTCATCGATCGATTGGCTCAAGGAAGCCGGCAGCAGGCCTTGCTTGAAGTACTTGGTGACGACCACGTCCATTTCCTGGCCGAGGTCTTTGTTGCCATCTTCCAGCGGCAGCGAAGTGCTCGAGAGCACGGCGCCGGTCACGTCATCAGTGTCGTTCTGCACAGCGTTGATGCCGTTGCTGCCGACCGGCTTGTTGCCGTCGACGCGCCAGAATTTGTGGTAGATCACACTGGCGTCGTATTCGTCGTTGAGCATCCACGAACCGAACAGGGTGGCGGTCTGCATGTTGTTCATTTCGCCACGGAAGGCTTCGCCGAAACGGTGAACCCGCGAGCGAGTACCGGTGTAGTTCGAGCGGTTACTTTCCAGGCCGTTCTGTTCGTAATCGGCGCTGGCGCGGGCATAGGCTGCACCGACTTGCCATTGCGGATCGAGGCGCAGACGCACGCCCAAATCAGTGGCCCAACCATCGACGTTGCCACTGGTCTTGGCTTGGGCCGGTGCGGTGCCGTCGGCGTTCAGCGGGTTGACCTTGTCGCGGTCGCCGCTCATGCCGGTGACGCTGCCCCAGTAGTTGACGGTGTTGGTGTTGCGCCAGTTGTAGGCATCGCTGTCGGCGGTGAGGCCGATCCAGCTGATGTCGCCATTCTGTTTCTTGTCCAGCGTATCGGCAGGCACACCCGGCTCGGCGTAATCCAGCTTGCCGTCATCGTGGGTGTGATGACCGCGAATGCCGACCCAATTGCCCGGCGTCCACTGATACGCCGCATCGGCGTAAGCGTGCAGGCGATCCTTGTCCTTCGGCGCGAGCTCGGTAAGGTCGGTGCGGTATTCGCTGAAGCGTTCGGCAACACCGGCGTTGGCGCGCAACAGGGTGGTGTCGAAGGTCCAGTTCAGGGCTTCGATGTTGGTGTCGCGCCATTGGCCGTCGTCGTTACGCAGGCGTTGGCGACCGAGTTTCAGTATCTCGCCAGGGTACGGCGTGAGGCCGCTGTAGCCGACCCAGAACTCGCGCATCGCCAGGTAGTTTTTCTTGCTCTTGCGATCACCGCTGTCGGTGGCCTGGGTGCCGTCGCTGTCGGACTGCTGCAGGGTGTCGGTCTCGATGATGTCGGTGGACGTGACCGCCTGACCCATGGCGTAACCGCTCCACGCGCCGCTCTCGCCATAGATCCATGGACGCAGGTCGAGGCCGACGCCGTTGACGTCGCCGCCGCTCTGCGTGCCGAGGTCAGTGTCGTCTTCGGATTGGGCAGTGACTTTCACGTCAAGGCCGTAGTTCTTGCTTTCGGTCAGGGCCGCGAGGGTCGGGCACGACCACAACAGAGCGAATGACAGGCCGATACCGGCCTTAACGAATGGATTCAACTTCATAGGGATTCCTCGCCGTCTTCTTCTTCCAGGGCATGCAGTTCCAGCGTGTTCTGGCTCAAGGCACCACGAACGGCCTGTTCTTGTTTCAACAGGCGTTGGGCCTCGGCGAGCTGGGCAGGCGGCAGTTGGGCTTCGAGTGTTTGCGCAAGCTCGGTGGCTTGCGGGGTGTTCTGGGCCTTGGCCAATTGGCTGAAGACGTAAGCGTTAAGCGGGTCGGGCTTGGTGCCCTTGCCTTGGGAGAACAATTGGGCGATGGCGAAGTCGGCACTGTTCTGGCCGTTGCGCGCTGCCTTGAGCAGGTGGTCCAGGGCCTTCTGCGGATAAACCTTGCCCAGGTAACCACGACGATAGATCTGGCCGAGGTAGTAATCGGCGGCGACTTCTCGGTCGACGGCTTTCTGGAAGTGTTCTTCGGCGACCTTGGCGTCGGCCGGGACCATTTTGCCTTCGTAGTAGAGCTTGCCCAGCAACAGTTCGGCGCGGGGTTGATCCGCGGCGCGGCCGTTGTCCAGGTACTTCATCATCGTGTCGACGTCGCCCAGTTCAGGGAAGTCGTAGAGCAATTGCGCGAGGCTGACCCAGGAAGCGGGGTAGCCGGGGGCAATGCTTTCAAGCAGCGTCTGCGCGGTTTTCTCGTCGGTCTTGCCCAGGCTGGCATCGCCGAGTACGCGGGCGACGCTGTCCATGCGCTGGGCGGACACCGTGCCGCGAGCGTGAGCGGCTTGCATCTGCTTGATCAGCTCGGCTTGCTGTTCCGGTTTACCTTGCTTCTGGTAGACCGTGGCCAGCTCGACGTAGCAGATGTCGGTGGTGTTCAACGCGGCTTTGCAGATGGTGGCGACTTCGTCCAGGTGCTGGTCGTAAGTGCCTTGGGTGCGATAGAGCAGCACTTGGGCGAGGCCCGCTTCCGGCTTGCCTTCGGCGCGCCATTGGCTGATCTGCTGCTGGGCGTTGACGTTGGGGAAACTGTGGGGGTATTGCAGGTACAGCATCGCCAGCGGAATCAGGGTGTTGCCTTCGCCATTGGCCGAGGCTTTTTTCAACAGGCCTTCGGCTTCGTGCTGTTCGGCTTCGGTAGAGCCGGGTTTGGCCACCAGCAGGCGACCCAGGCGAGCCTGGGCCCGCGGCGACACATCGGCCGCGGCGCGGTAAGTCGCCTCGGCCTGCTTGACCTGCGCCGGGTCGCGGCTGTCGACCTGGATATCGGCCAGGCCCACTTGGGCTTCGCTGTAGCCCAGGTCGGCCAGTTGCTTGTAGTTCTGCTGAGCGAGCGCGGTGTCGCCGCGCTTGAGGGCTTCATTGGCCAGACGCTGGTCGGGCAGGCCGGCGCAACCGGCCAGGCTGACTGCCAGGGCCAAAGCACACAACGTACCCATGTGGGAGCCAGCCTGCTGGCGATTCAAGCGGCTCGGTACATCAGACAAACCGCGGCGATCCCATCGCGAGCAGGCTCGCTCCCACATGGACTGCGGCGTATTCGAGATTTTTGTGATGGTCACGGGCATGTCCTCTGTTTAAAGACCGGCGGCCATGGCTTTGTCGATCAGCCAGTTCATGTTCGGACCACGGGTGCTGTTCACTTCCACCGGGCGGCCGGCGTACTTGCTGTCCAGCGGTTCGTCAGGCTTGATCAGTACGCGGATGTCGGAAGACAGGTCGGCGCTTTTCAGGCTGGTGCTGCTGACGATCGTGCCGCTGCGGGTTTTGTCTTCGCCGGCGATCTGGAAGCTGACCGTGGCGCCTGGCAGTACGTCGCCGAACTGGCGATAGGAGAAGCGCGCTTCGACATTGGCTTCGGTGTTGCGCGGCACCAGTTGGAAGATCACGTCGCCCTTGCTGGCGTACTGACCGTCGGCGACCAATTGCTGGGCCACGGTGCAATCGCACGGCGACGTCAGGGTGCCGGTCATTTGCTTGCCGAACAGCTCTTCAACCTTGGCCGGTTGCAGTTGATTGTCGTCAAGGTGGCCCTTGAGCACATCGAGCATGCTGGTGCTGAAGGTCGCCAGCGGTGCGCCTTTGGCGGCAACGCCATCGGCTTTGATCAGACTCTGCACGGTGCCGTCGCGCGGCATGGTGATGTTCATGCCGGCAACGCTGACCAGACCGGCCTGGGCGTGGCTGACGAAGTACATGCCGTACACCGACTTGAAGATGAAACCGAACGCCGCCAGGCCGACGATGAAAATCGCCAGGCTGAACGTCACGGCGCGCAGACGACCGATCGCGGTCATGCCGTGGTCGCCGTCCTTCATCTTGCGCGCTTTGGTGAAGTTATCGCGCTGCAGGGTGGCCAGCACTTCACCCATGCTGACGATGTCGCCGGCCAGGTGCGACGTGATCAGGTGGCGCAGGGTCGAGATGTCTTGTGGTTCCAGGTTCTGGAACTGGCAACCGACACGACCGGTCTGGCGATCGAAGGAGCGCACTTGCAGCTCCACGTCCATGGCCAGGCCGAGGTTATCGATGACGAACTGCAGGCGAGCCTTGTACACGTCACCGATTTTCAGTGGCAGCTGACCGGCGTTGAAGGCCAGGCCGCCAGCGGAGAGGTCGAGGACTCGAGCTTCAACCGGGGTCCGGTCAGGACCGAAGAAACGCAGCTTGGCCGGAATTTTCACTCGGGCGTGTTGGCGCTGGGCTTCTGACTCATGCACTACGTTGGCGTTGACGGCGGTATTCATATGGGCGATTTCCTAGTTAATTCAGGCGAGTTCGGTCAGACCATCATCAGCAGCACGGCAACAAAAATGCTGCCGGCGGAGAAGGTCATGGTCCGAGACGACCAAGTGTTGAACCAACCTTGAAAGCTGGCGAGATCACGGGTCAGGGAAGTGGGCTGGCGACTCCAGGACTGTCGGTCGAGGCGGAAGAACACGTAGATCTTCACCATCGCGCCGACGATCTGGTTGTAATAGAGAATCGCCGGGTAGGCCGGGCCGATCCGGTGACCGGACAACGACAGCAGCACGGTCAGGATCAGGCGGGTAATGCCGATCCACAGCAGGTACACCAGGATGAATGCGGTGCCGTACTTGAAGCTGGCGATCAGCGCGACGGTCAAGCCCAGCAGCGAGGTCCACATCGACACGCGCTGATCGAACAGCACCACCGAGGTGAACAGGCCGAGGCGTTTAACCCCAAGGCCGAGTGCGCGGGCGTTCTGGCGCAGGTTGTTGCCGTACCAGCGGAACATCAGTTTGCGACTGGCCTTGATGAAGCTTTTTTCCGGCGGGTGTTCCACGGTGTGGATCGCGGCGTCCGGCACGTAGAACGTGTCGTAGCCCAGGCGCATCAGGCTGAACCAGCTCGACTTGTCGTCACCGGTCAGGAACTTGAAGCGGCCCAGGCGCCAGTGTTGCAGCGAGTCGCTTTCCACGTCGGCGATGAAGTCCGGGTTGGTGACCACGGTGGCGCGGAATACCGACATTCGGCCGGTCATGGTCAGCACGCGCTTGGACAGGGCCATGGAGCACATGTTGATGTGGCGCTGGGCGAAGCGCAGTTTGTGCCACTCGCTCATGATGTAGCCGCCGCGCACTTCGCAGAATTCGTTGGTGGTCAGGCCGCCGACATTGCCGAACAGCTGGAACCACGGCACGGTCTTGAGCACGACGCCCTCGGCCAGCACGGTGTCGCCATCGATCACTGCAACCACCGCACGGTCGTCCGGCAGGTGGCGGGAGATGGCGCGGAAACCGTAGGCCAGGCCGTCACGCTTGCCGGTGCCGGGAATGCGCACGAAGTCGAGCTTGACGCGGGCCGGTGGATTCATCCGCGACCACAGGCTTTTCACCAGCTTCTCATCGGACATTTCCACGATGGAGCAGACCATGGTGGTCGGCAGGCCGCAATCGATCGCTTCGCGAATCACCGAGGCATAGACCTGAGCAGTGGTCAGGGCGTCGATACGGAAACTGGTGACCATCAGGAACACATGCGAGGGGTCTGCCGATTTGCCCAGCTTGCGCACTTTGCGCCGCAGGTGCGGGTAGACCACGTACAGGAACAGCATGCCGCGCAGAAAGTGCGTGGCACCCATCGAGTAGCGCCAGATTCCGATGAAACCAATCAGGAAAATAAAGTCCTTCGACTCGGAGTCGAACGTGGACACAGGCAACGCCATGGCGATGCCCATCAAAATACTTAGGTAAAACAGCCAACCGGCGGCCTGAAGTAGGCCGTGCTTTAGCCTGTGCATAATCTGCATCCGTCTCTATCTCGGGCGAGCCTGTGGGGTGGCCCGATGGGGTTAAGGCAGGCGAAAAAGCTGTAGGAGCAAAGCTTGCCCGCGAAGGCGGCGTACCTGACACATCAGGTCGTCCGGTTCGCCGGCAAGCCTGGCTCCTACAGGGAGCTGCGCGTTACCAGCAGATGCCTTCGGTGCGATCGCTGACGCTGGTGGCTTGGGACATGAAGCCGACCAGGTCGATCACTTGCTTGCCGTGTGGAGCCTGTTCCGCCAGGGCGCGGAATTTCTCGTCACGGTTGCCGAGGATGATCACGTCGGAGTTTTTGATCACGTCGTCGAAGTCCGAGTTGAGCAGGGACGAAACGTGCGGGATCTTCGACTCGATGTAATCGCGGTTGGCGCCGTGAACACGGGCGTATTCGACGTTGCTGTCGTAGATGCTCAGGTCGAAACCCTTGCCGATCAGCATTTCTGCCAGGTCAACCAGCGGGCTTTCGCGCAGGTCGTCGGTGCCGGCCTTGAAGCTCAGGCCCAGCAGGGCGACTTTGCGTTTGTCATGGCTGGAGACGATGTCGAACGCGTTCTGCACTTGCGACACGTTGCTGCGCATCAGCGAGTTGAGCAGCGGTGCTTCCACGTCCAGGGAACCGGCGCGGAAGGTCAGGGCGCGAACGTCTTTCGGCAGGCAGGAGCCGCCGAAGGCGAAACCAGGGCGCATGTAGTACTGGGACAGGTTCAGCGTCTTGTCCTGGCAGACCACTTCCATCACTTCGCGACCATCGACGCCGACGGCCTTGGCGATGTTGCCGATTTCGTTGGCGAAGGTCACCTTGGTGGCGTGCCACACGTTGCAGGTGTACTTGATCATCTCGGCAACGGCGATGTCCTTGCGGATGATCGGTGCGTCGAGCTCTTCGTACAGCGCTTGCAGAACGTCACCCGAGGCCTTGTCGAATTCGCCGATGACGGTCATCGGTGGCAGATCGTAGTCGGCGATCGCGGTGCTTTCACGCAGGAACTCAGGGTTCACGGCAACGCCGAAATCAACACCGGCTTTCTTGCCGGAGCAGTCTTCGAGGATCGGGATCACTACGTTGGCCACGGTGCCTGGCAACACGGTGCTGCGAACCACGATGGTGTGGCGGGAAGTCTTGTCACGCAGGACAAAACCGATCTCGCGGCACACGGCTTCGATGTAGTTCAGTTCCAGGTCGCCGTTCTTCTTGCTCGGCGTACCGACGCAAATCATCGACAGGTCGGTGTCGCGAATCGCCTCGGCGAAGTTGGTCGTGCCGCGCAATTTGCCCGTCTCGATACCCTTCGCCAACAGCTCGCCCAGACCCGGTTCAACAATCGGCGACTTGCCGGAGTTGATCATATCGATCTTGTCTTTGGAGATATCGACGCCAACGACGTCATGGCCCCGTGCAGACAGGCAACCGGCACATACTGCACCGACGTAACCCAAACCAAATATGCTGATGCGCATCGCATTTACCTCTGTGATTATCAAGCCATTACATGGCCGGAGTTAATGGTGTTCAGCGGTTAGTGCACTCGGAAGTGCGGCATACAGGCGCCACAGTGCCGCGTGCAGGCATACAAAGTTCCGAGTGTCTAAATAAGTTCACTCAAAGTGTGCGCAACTAGGCTTTTATTGTTATTGCTGGCCCTGTTATGCAGCTGATCTTCTAGTCAGAAGACATTTGTGCAAAGGTCTTGCGCGCTCAATGCCAGGCCATAAGCCCGTAAATCAAGCGGTTGGGTGCTCAGGTGAGCACGTTTATAGGGGCGCAGCCTTGGCCGTATAGGGGATATTGATGATGCGTATCTCCTGTCCTTCATGTGTTGCCCAAATCAGGGATTATTAAGCAGAAGTTCATGTGACAACTTCGCTACGTGAATCTCTTCTCTGCGTAAGTTATCTCGTACAAGCACGGTGAGAATCGTTACCGGTGGTATGAGCGGCGCATTTGGACATAGTTCCGGCCCGCCCATCGCGAATCTTGAAATTTCTTGAAATATTGAGAAAGATGGCACTGCTTTCATATTGCTAGCAACACCTGTTTCACCCTTGATATATAGGGTGATGAGCGGTGTTAATAGGTAATTGCCACTACTGATAAAAAATTTCAGTGCCACTACTGAAAAAAAACATCAAAGTCGAGTGAAACTAAAGTTAGGAAATTGAGTGCTTGTATTTTGGCGCCATGAATATGGCGAATCGGGCGGGAAATTGTTGGACGATCAGGGGCTGGCGCACGACGAATCAGAGAGGTCGTGCGCCGACTGTTTGCTTACTCTGGCGCGTGATCGCGGAGGAAAACCAGCGTGTCCGGTTTAGACTGCTCGGCGCTGTAGCGATAGCCTTGTGCATCGAACTGTTTAAGCGCTGCCGGATCGTTGACGCGCTCTTCAATGACAAAACGACTCATCATTCCGCGAGCTTTTTTCGCATAGAAGCTGATGATCTTGTATTGGCCGTTCTTGAAGTCCTTGAACTCGGTGTTAATGATCCGCGCGTTAAGGGCGTTGCGCTTGACCGCCGAGAAGTACTCGTTGGACGCCAGGTTCAGCAGCACGTCATCGCCCTGGTCGGCCAGGGCTTCGTTCAGCCATTCGCTGATCCGCGTGCCCCAGAAGGCATACAGGTCCTTGCCACGGGCATTCGCCAGTTTGGTGCCCATCTCCAATCGATACGGCATCATCAGGTCCAGCGGGCGCAGCAGACCGTACAGGCCGGAGAGCATGCGTAAGTGCTGCTGGGCGTAATCGAAATCGGCTTCGCTGAAGGTTTGCGCATTCAGCCCGGTATAAACGTCGCCCTTGAAGGCCAGCAGCGCCTGTTTGGCGTTGGCCGGGGTGAACGCCGGGGTCCAGCTGCCGAAACGCGCGGCGTTGAGCCCGCCAATCTTGTCGGAGACGTGCATCAACTCACTGATCTGCGCCGGTGCCAGGTCACGCAGTTGCAGGATCAACTCCTGGGAATGGTCGAGGTATTGCGGCTGGGTGAAGCGCTGGGTCGCCGGCGGCGTTTCGTAATCGAGGGTCTTGGCGGGGGAAATCACCATCAGCATGAAGTCGTCTCCTTTAATCGTGGGGCGATTCTAGGGGGTTGTCGGTGTTGACTCCAGCTATGGGTGTCATAGGTGATCGGTGGTGTCATGGGGAAAGATCGCAGCCTCGCTTCACTCGACAGCTCCTACGGGCCCGAGTTGACGTGAAATTGGGATAACCCGGACGCGATGATCCCTGTAGGAGCTGTCGAGCGAAGCGAGGCTGCGATCTTTTGATCGTCCCGAGATATAGTGCCGCGCGGGTTTTGTTATGGAGACATCCCATTGCGTATCGTTTTTCTATTCATCGCGTGGCTGTTGAGCTTTGGTGCCATGGCGGCGCCGGGCGATGTGGCGACGCTTGATCGCAGCACTTGGCCGGAACAGCTCGGCAACCCGACCCTGTTCGACGTCGCGTCGCGGGCCGAGATCCTGATGTTCGCCCGCGTCCTGCTGGCCAGCGAATCTATCGATGAGGCGGGCCTGACCCGGCGCCTGGGCTTGCGCACGATCAATCTGGATGCGATCAACCGCGTGCGCGGGCGCCTGTGGCAACGCTTGCTGGCCAACTACAACTTCGCCCAGCAGAGCTGCGACCAGGATGCTTCCTTCTGTTTTCTGGTCGAGGACATGGACACCCTGCGCCAGCAAGCGGCCAAGTTTCAGGTCAGTGATGACAGCTACTACATAAAGTGGGCCGAGCCGAGCCGGCTGTTTCATGCCCAGTACCTGGACGAGCTATTGCGCAAGGCTGCGCTGTTTCCGCAGACCAGCAGCGAAGTCGATCGTTTTGGCGACTATGAGCGCAACGGCGACGAGATGCATGACCGGCTGTTTCTGCTGACATTCGACAGCGCCGCCAACGCCACGCCGGACAATACCGCCTGGGTGTCGGACTACCTGCGCAAGTGGAACATTAGCGGGACCTTCTTCGTTCTCGGCAAGGACATCCAGGCCCGCCTGACAGACAGTTCGGTGGCCAGCCTGCAAGCGACTTACTCACAGCAGTGCATCGGCGTGCAAGGTTGGGAGTTCCGCTCCCACAGCCACTGGCAGGATTGGCAAGACTCGGTACGGCGCAGCGTCGATCTGGTGAAAAACAAACTGCCGGAGAACTACGTGCCGCTGTTTCGTCCACCGGACGGTCAGCGCCGGTCGGACGCTGAAGCGTTCTTCAGAGCCCAGGGCTTGCAAGTGGCGTTGTGGGACATCGATGCCCAGGACGGCGCGGGCAAGCTCAAGGGCAATCAGAGCGCGCAACGGGTGTTGACCCTGATGCTGCTGTGGCGACACGGGGTGATCAATTTCAACGTAAAACAGGAGGCAGTGAAGACGGCGTTGCCCTGGCTCGTCGCGCAAACGGCGCCAAGCGGGATCGGCTGGGAAGACTGTCAGGACGCGTTTCGCTGAAAACGACGAAAGCCCGTAAACATTGGGCAGGGGGCGATTTTGAGAGGGAATTCGATGCAGGCGGACTTCCGACTTTAACGGCACATTGCCTGCACGCCAAGGGCTATTCGTCACTCTGAAAAATAAACTTCAAAAAAACGTCAAAGTGCTTTTTTCTGTCACAGGTTTTGGAGTATTACGAAGACAGACCGCCGAAACCTGCAACACAGGTGGCGTCTTCCAAGACCCTACTTGTTCGCAGTTCACTTGAATTCTCGCAGGTGAAATCGGTGGCCACTTCGAGGCGCAGCACTGTCACGGTATTGCGTCGACTGGCTCCCACAAAGGTGACCGAGTATGGATGATCACGGACGTAGTTCTTCCTCCAACCAGCCAATCCTTTATGTACTCGATACCAACGTATTGATTCACGATCCAAACGCCCTGCTTAATTTCGAAGAACACCACGTCGCGATCCCGATGACCGTGCTTGAAGAGCTGGACAAGCTCAAGAGCGGGCATCACAGCGTTGCGGCCGAATGCCGTCAGGCGATTCGCCTGATCGACAAGACCCTGGGCGATGCCAGCCCCGAAGACGTTGAGCTTGGCGTACCGATCCAGCGCGGCAAAAGTGGGCCCAAGGGTTTGCTGTCAATTCTGATGAGCAAACGTGCTGAACCGAACATCATTCTGCCCGAGCACCTGAACGACAACATCATCATCAACCAGTTGATCGACCTGCACGCGCGCGAACCCAAGCTGCCCGTGGTGCTGGTCACCAAAGACATCAACATGCGCCTCAAGGCCCGGGCGTGCGGGATCGCGGCCGAGGACTACAGCACCGACCAACTGGTAGACGACGTCTCGCTGCTGCCCAATGGTTACCACAACATGGACGGCTCGTTCTGGGACCGGGTGAAGAATGTCGAAACCCGTCAGGACCACGGTCGCACCTGGCACCAGGTGCAGCTGATCGACAACCTGCCGGCTGTGCATATCAATGAGTTCATCATCGACGAACAGGGGTTTGTCGGCTGGATCAAGGAGATCGAGGAAGACCGGCTGCTGATTCTCGACCTGCATCAGGAACCCCTGTTGCACCAGGAAGCCTGGGGCCTGAAACCGCGTGATATTTACCAGAGCCTGGCGCTGTACGCCTTGCTCGATCCAGACATTCACCTGGTCAACCTGACCGGGGCCGCCGGCTCGGGTAAAACCATCCTGGCCCTGGCGGCGGCGATCGAGCAGACCATGGTCAGCAAACGCTACCGTCGAATCATCGCCACGCGCAGCGTGCAGGGCCTGGACCAGGAAATCGGTTTCCTGCCCGGCACCGAAGCGGAAAAAATGGAGCCTTGGCTGGGCGCCATCACCGACAACCTCGAAGCCTTGCACATGGATGACGAAAACACCCATGGCAGCGTCGATTACATCCTCAGCAAAGTGCCGTTGCAGTTCAAATCCCTCAACTACATTCGGGGTCGCAGCTTCCAGCAGAGTCTGATTTTGATCGATGAATGCCAGAACCTCACGCCGCACCAGATGAAAACCATCATCACCCGTGCGGGCGCCGGTTCCAAAGTGGTGTGCCTGGGCAACCTGGCACAGATCGACACCCCTTACTTGTCCGCGACCAGTTCCGGGCTGACGTACCTGACAGAACGTTTCAAAGACTTCCCCAACGGTGTGCACATCACCCTGCAAGGGGTGCCACGTTCGATTCTGGCCGAATACGCCGAATCGCATCTGTAACCGCTTCACCCGAACCGGGCGGCCCCAAAGCCGCCCGGTTTTTTATCCCCAACAAAAACGCATGCCCAACACAATCCCCTGTAGGAGCTGTCGAGTAAAACGAGGCTGCGATCTTTTGATCTTTGTTTGTGAGCGCAAGATCAAAAGATCGCAGCCTCGTTTTACTCGACAGCTCCTACAGGGGGTGAGGGGATCCGATAATCAAACGTGCGGAAATTTGACCCACAGGTTTACAATCGGGGCTCCTGATCAGGAGTAACTCCGTGCTGACTCATCTCGATTCCCAAGGTCGCGCCAATATGGTCGACGTCACCGAAAAAGCCGTGACGTTCCGTGAAGCGACGGCCCAAGCGCTGGTGCGCATGCTGCCCGAAACCCTGCAGATGATCGTCAGCGGCGGTCACCCCAAGGGTGATGTGTTCGCCGTGGCGCGTATCGCCGGCATTCAGGCGGCAAAGAAAACCAGTGATCTGATCCCTCTGTGCCATCCGCTAATGCTCACCGGCGTCAAAGTCGAGCTCAGTGCCGAAGGCGACGACACCGTGCGCATCGTCGCACGCTGCAAGTTGTCCGGGCAGACTGGCGTCGAGATGGAAGCCCTGACCGCGGCCAGCGTCGCGGCGCTGACCATCTACGACATGTGCAAGGCCGTGGACCGTGGCATGACCATCGAAAGTGTGCGGCTGCTGGAAAAACTCGGCGGCAAGAGCGGCCATTTCCAGGCGGATCAGCCATGAACGTCACCGTGAAGTTTTTTGCCCGTTACCGTGAAGCGCTGGGCGTGGATTCGGTGAAGGTTGAAGGCGACTTCGCCACTGTCGACGATGTGCGTGCGCTGCTGGTCCGGCGTGAAGGTGCGGAGGTGCTGAGCGAGCAGAACCTGATGTGCGCCCGCAACGAAGACCTCTGCCAACTCGACGAGCCGGTGAGCGACGGCGATGAAGTGGCGTTTTTCCCGACCGTGACCGGAGGCTGAGCCATGGCCATTCGCGTGCAAGCCACGGCGTTCGATCCGGGTGCTGAAGTCAACGCCATGCACGCTGCCAATGTCGGCGTCGGGGCGGTGGTGAGTTTTGTCGGTTACGTGCGCGACTTCAATGACGGGCTCGACGTCGCCAGGATGTTCCTTGAGCACTACCCGGGCATGACCGAAAAAGCCCTCGGTAAAATCGCCACCGAGGCCGAGCAGCGCTGGCCGTTGCTCAAGCTCGAAGTGCTGCACCGCATCGGTGCCCTGGAACCGGGCGAGCCGATCGTCTTCGTCGGCGCCGCCAGCGCCCACCGCCAGGCCGCGTTCGACGCCTGCGCGTTTGTCATGGACTACCTGAAAACCCGTGCGCCGTTCTGGAAGAAAGAAAACACCAGTGATGGCGCGCGTTGGGTTGAAGGGCGTGACAGCGATCATGCGGCGGCGGATCGCTGGAAGCAGTAATTCCTGCCGTGTTCTTGAGTCAGTCTTCGCGGGCAAGCCTCGCTCCTACAGTTCGATGTTATTCACGCAATGGGTGAACGACACAAAACCTGTAGGAGCGAGGCTTGCCCGCGAAGAGGACATCCGCACCACCCAACTTCCCATTGAATCACTCCGACCGCCGGCGCAGCAGAGCCGCGCGCACGCGATTGACGAATTGTACGTAGAAGTCCAGTATGGAATTATAAGTACAAAAAAGGTGTTCCCCCGTTTCTGCTCTTTCTTCTGTCTTGCCAAACCAACAACAACCCGCGAGAGAACGAACATGAAGAAATTCCCCCTCATCACCGGTCTGGCCCTGAGTCTATTGGCGTGCAGCTCTTTGTTCGCCGCCGATAAGACCCTGCGTATTGGCATTGAAGCCGCTTACCCACCGTTCGCTTCCAAAACCGACAAAGGCGAAATCGTCGGTTTCGACTACGACATCGGCAATGCCCTGTGCGCGCAGATGAAGGTCAAGTGTGTGTGGGTCGAAGGCGAATTCGACGGTCTGATTCCTTCCCTGAAAGTGAAGAAAATCGACATGGCGCTGTCGTCCATGACCATCAACGAAGACCGCAAGAAGTCGGTGGACTTCACCCACAAGTACTACTTCACCTCATCGCGCCTGGTGATGAAGGACGGCGCCGTCGTGGATGACCAGTACGCCAGCCTCAAGGGCAAAACTGTCGGCGTGCAGCGTGCAACCACCACCGACCGTTACGCCACCGAGGTGTTCGAGCCGAAAGGCATCAACGTCAAGCGCTACGGCAACAACGAAGAAATCTACATGGACTTGGCAGCCGGTCGCCTCGATGCGATTTTTGCCGATACCATTCCGTTGAATGACTTCCTGTCGATGCCGCGCGGCAAAGGCTATGCGTTTGTCGGGCCGGAATTGAAGGACCCGAAATACGTGGGCGAGGGCGCGGGGATTGCGGTGCGCAAGGGTAATGCCGAGTTGGTTTCCGAGTTGAACACGGCCATCGACGGTATTCGCGCGAATGGCGAATACCAGAAGATCTCCGAGAAGTACTTCAAGTCTGATATCTACGGCGACTGATCAATTGCCTTCGCGAGCAAGCCCGCTCCCACATTTGATCTCCATACGACGTAGATCAAATGTGGGAGCGGGCTTGCTCGCGAAGGGGCCCGATCAAACAACACCGTTCTCCAGGCCTAACCCTTCAATTCCTTCAAATGCTTGTAAACCGTCGCCCGCCCCATGTTCAGCACATTGGCCACGTAGTTCGAAGCGCTTTTGCCCTTGAAGGCGCCTTCGGCGTGCAGCGCCAGCACCAGTTCGCGTTTGTGGTCGCGGGTCAGCACACCCAGGCTCAACTGCCGCTCGCGCAACCAGGCGTGAAGGAAGGTGTTGATCCGCTCCTGCCAGTCATCGCGAAATAGTGAATCCGGCTGCGGGATCAACTTGGTCGGTGACAGGAACAGGTCCAGCGCCGCCTTGGCATTCTCGAACAGTGAAATATTCAGATTGATGCACAGCACGGCCAGCGGATGACCGTCGCTGTCACGCAGCACGCTGCTCAGGCTGCGAATCTTCTGACCGTCCCAATTGAGCTTTTCGTACGGCCCGATGTTTCGTTCGCTGATGTCATCGCTGAGCATGTCCTCCAGTGCCGAGTCATCGCCGATTTCCCGTTTCGACAGGTTGTTGGCGATGTAGTCGACCTTTTGCGTACGCAGATCGTGCAGCACCACCTCGGCGTGGGGGAAAAACAACGTGGCGATCGCGTCGGCGATTGCCCGGTAATTATCCAGGGCCGGGTCTTTTTCAGGTGCATTCATAAGGTGGAGCTCCAGGCAGCATCAGCGCCCCATCAAAAAAGGGCGCTGGAAGTTTGCCGTAATCGTGTCGACACGTCACCTGAGGGCGAACATCAGCCCAGGCGAGCGGGGGAGAGCATCCCGGCGTCGAGGCCGAAACGCGTGAGTGGCTCGGGCAACGCTTCGCCGCGCACCAGTGCGGCGCTGGCCTGGCCCATGGCGGGCGAGGTCTGGATGCCGTAGCCGCCTTGTGCCGCGACCCAGAACAACCCCGGCACTTGCGGATCGAACCCGGACAGCAAATCGCCGTCGCTGACGAAACTGCGCAAACCGGCCCAGGTTCGAGTCGGACGGCGGATGGTCAGCGTGGTGGCTTCTTCGATCTGGTAGATGCCCATCGCGATGTCCAGCTCTTCGGGCTGCACGTCGTGCGGTTCCACCGGGTCGGCGTTGGCCGGCGAGCCGAGGAACATGCCGGCATCGGGTTTCATGTAGAACGATTCGTCGAGGCTGACCAGCATCGGCCAATGGTGAATGTCCACGCCTTCCGGGCCGGCGAAGATGAACGCGGCACGGCGCTTGGGTTGCAGGCCCAGTGGCTTGGCGCCCGCCAGTTCACCGATCTTGTCAGCCCAGGCACCGGCAGCATTGATGATCACCGGGGCGCTGAAGGTCTGGCCATTGGTTTGCACATGCCACAGGCCTTCGGCGTCATGGCTCAGGCTCAGGACTTCGCTGTCGGTGTGAACTTCACCTTTATTGCGGCGGATACCGCGCAGATAACCCTGGTGCAAGGCGTCGGTGTCGATGTCGCTGGCGGTCGGGTCGTAGATCGCGCCGTGGACTTTCTCCCGGCGCAGGATCGGCAGGCGTGCGCAGGCTTCATCGGCGCTGAGCAGTTGCATCTCGGTCACGGTGGCTTTGGCGCTGAGGTATTGGTTGTTCAGTTCGGCCGGGTCGCCGGTGAAGTCGACGGTCATTTCGCCGCGCGGGGTCAGCAGCGGGTGCTCGCAGAAACCGGCTGGCGGGGCGTCGAAGAAATCCCGACTGGCCAGGGTCAGCGCCCGAACCTGCGGTGTGCCATAGGCGGCGGTAAACAGCGCGGCCGAACGTCCGGTGGAGTGATAGGCCGGATGGGATTCGCGTTCGAGCACGATCACCCGGGCGTGCTGCGACAGCCAGAAACCGGTGGAAGCGCCGGCAATCCCGCCGCCGATGATGATGAAATCTGCCTGGCTCATGAACGTCTCCTGATGGGGCGAAAATGCCAAAATTGTAGAGCCCCCCTGTTGGACGGCGGGGCTGGCACCTTGGAACACTGGAACTGTAGGAGCTGTCGAGTGAAACGAGGCTGCGATCTTTTGATCTTGATCTTGATCTTGAAAAAACAGGGTCAAAAGATCGCAGCCTCGTTTCACTCGACAGCTCCTACAGGGGGGGCTGTGTTCAGGGGTATAGGGTTGTGGTGTCAGGGCTGTAGAAGGTAGATGGCATTCGCCAGTGCGATGTCTTCCAGGCCCAGGCCGATCGAGCGGAAGAACACATGACGGTCATAGTCAGGGCGTTTTACCTTCTCGCTGAGCAAATCGGGCAGGTCGCCGACGATGGCGCTTTTGTCCCAGCCATGTTGCTCGCCCGCAATCAGCATCTCGCCCGCCGAGCCCGGGGTGGTCAGACGATAGTCACAGTACACCTGCATGTCATTGAGGCTCTGCGGCGGTACCTCGTGGGCGCGCGGGGCATTAGTGCTGATGGAGGTGATCAGCGCCGGTTTGCTCAAGGTGGCCGGGTCGATCACCGGACCTGCGGACGAGGTGCACAACATGATCACATCGGCGTCCTGAATCGCGACTTCGCGAGTGTCGGCGATGGTCAGGCGCGGATCGAGGCTTCTGAGCCGGGCCAGTTCCTCGGGGTTGCTTTCGCTCAAGCCCGGCGAGTACAGGCTGATGCTCTGCCAGTCACGCAGGCCCTTCACATAATGCAGGTGCGCCTGAGCGACTTTGCCGCTGCCGATGATCGC
The DNA here is from genome assembly GCF_044746405.1 of Pseudomonas sp. NPDC086251. Classification (NCBI taxonomy): domain Bacteria; kingdom Pseudomonadati; phylum Pseudomonadota; class Gammaproteobacteria; order Pseudomonadales; family Pseudomonadaceae; genus Pseudomonas; species Pseudomonas sp. NPDC086251. Next base: position 33,094 of record NZ_JBIVBY010000030.1, on the reverse strand, counting down.
CAGGCGCCGTGCGTTAATCGGGGCGAGGGCATCGACTGCCACCGCCGTGGTTGCGGCAGTGCGCGCGGTGGTCAGTTCGCCGGCATCGCAAAGCAGCAGCGGTTGGCCGGACTGCATCGACATCAACAGCGTCCAGGCCGTCACCAACGGGCCTTGCTCGCGGACGATGTAGGGCGAGGTCTTGACCCCGTAAACACCGTCTTCGGCCAGCACGCCCAGGTAGTTGATGAAGTCGCCAGCCCCCTGTGGAAACTCCACCAGTTGTTGCGCCGGTTGCACCGCTTGCCCGGCGGCCAGGTCACGGAACAGTTTGCGCAGGATCTGCGGCACGTCGACCTGCGCCAGCAACTCGCGGGCCTGGGATTGATTGATCACGTAAGGCGTACTGGACATGGTCGGCTCCGGGACTGGAAGTAAACTAATTTGTCTATTATGGACTTTTAGTTGTCTTGGGCAATGTCCGGACGAAAAAAAAGCGCAGTCCGTTTCCGGCTGCGCCTCTTGATCAATGCGCCCGCGTTATGGCCGCTTGCGCTCAACCGCCCGCAGTAGATGCGTCGGTGGTGTTTCACAGCTGATCTTGCGACCCAGCAGCGCCTCGATGGACGGTAGCTGGTAGGAGTCGTCTTCACCGGCAAAGCTGATGGACACACCATCGGCGCCGGCACGACCGGTACGACCGATCCGGTGCACATAGTCGTCCGGGACTTCCGGCAAGGTGAAGTTGATCACATGGCTGATGCCGTCGATGTGAATACCGCGACCCGCCACATCGGTGGCGACCAGCACGCGGATCTTGCCTTCGCGGAAACCTTCCAGGGTCTTGATCCGCTTGTGCTGCGGCACGTCGCCGGACAGCTGCGCGGCGTTGACGCCATCGCGCACCAGGCGTTCTTCGATGCGCCGCACTTCATCCTTGCGATTGGCGAAGACCATCACCCGCTCCCAACCGTTGTCGTTGACCAGGTTGTAGAGCAGTTTGTATTTGTCGGCACCGGCCACGGCGTAGATGTGTTGCTCGACATTTTCGCTGGCCACGTTCTGCGACTCGATCTCGACGATCGATGGGTCGGTGGTCCATTGCTTGGCGAGGTTCATCACGTCTTCGGTGAAGGTCGCGGAGAACAGCAGCGTCTGACGCTCGTTCTTCGGCGGCGTCTGGCGAATGATCTGACGCACTTGTGGGATGAAACCCATGTCGAGCATCCGGTCGGCTTCGTCCAGGACCATGACTTCGACCATGTCCAGGTGAACGTCGCCGCGCTGGTTGAAGTCCAGCAGGCGGCCCGGTGTGGCCACGAGGATGTCGCAGTGACGGGCTTCGAGGTTTTTGAGTTGCTTGTCGAAGTCCATACCGCCCACGAACGTCATGACATTCAGGCCGGTGTACTTGGTCAGGTCGGCCGCGTCCTTGGCGATCTGCACCACCAGTTCACGGGTCGGCGCGATGATCAGCGCCCGTGGCTCGCCCATGTAGCGTTCTTTGGGCGGCGGGGTTTCCAGCAGTTGGGTGATGATCGAGATCAGGAACGCAGCGGTTTTGCCGGTGCCGGTCTGGGCGCGACCGATGGCGTCTTTGCCCGCGAGGGTAAAGCCAAGCACTTGCGCCTGGATCGGCGTGCAATACGGGAAGCCCAGGTCTTGGATGGCGTGCATCAGTTCGGGGGCGAGTTTGAAATCGTGGAAACGGGTTTTGCCTTCCTGGGGTTCGACGGCGAAGTCTTCGAGTTTCCAGGGAATGACCGGCGCTTTTGGCTTCGGTTCGCGACGCAGTTTTGCAGGTTTCGGCGTTTCGCTGCGCGGTGGTTCGGCGGCGAAAATCTCGACAGGTTGGGCGACCGGAGTGGTCACGGGCTCGTGCTTCGGTGCCGCTGCGGGGGCGGACCGGCCAGGCTGATGACCGTCGGTGCGGTGGCTGGGGATGTGAGACGGAGCGCTGGAGACTGGCGCGAGCTGCTCAGTCTCGCTTTTACCGAACATTTTCTTGAGTGCTTTGAGCACGGTCATCTCATCAATTGATTAAGGAATATACGCCGGCCAGTGTAATGCAAGAATCGGGCGCGGCGTAGTGGGATGATCAATGGGCGCTTTTTAACGCAAAAGCTATCGCAGGCGTTCGCTGAGCCAGACGCCGATGTCGCGAATTTCCTCGGGTAACACTTCGTGGCCCATTGGGTATTCCTGCCATGTCACGGTGACACCACGCTGCTTTAAATGCTCGTAGGCGGCCCGGCCCATGGAGTTTTGCACGACGTCATCGTACTGGCCGTGCAAAGACAGCACGGGAATGCGCTGCTGGCTGGCGGAAAGCTCCAGTTGATCGCTGAAGGTCGGTGCATAGGTCGAGAGGGCAAGTACGCCACCCAGCGCTCCCTGCCATTTCACAAACGCGGTGTGTAACGCCACCGCACCACCTTGGGAAAAACCTGCCAGGAATATCCGCGAGGCGTCTATTCCGATGGCGCGCTCCACTTCGATCAAATTGACGATCCTCTGCGCCGACTCTTCCAGCTGTTCGCGGTTGATCGCGCGCGCGGGGCTCATGGCCAATATGTCGTACCAGCTCGGCATCTCGTAACCACCATTGATGGTCACGGCGCAGGTCGGTGCCTGCGGCAGAACGAAGCGGGTGGTCAGCAGGGTTTCCTGCAACGCTTCGGCCACCGGCAGGAAGTCGTAGCGGTCGGCGCCCAGGCCGTGCAGCCAGATAACGCAGGCGTCTGCGGGCTTGACGGGTTGAAGAATCAAGGGCTCGGTCATGGCTGCTCCAATTTTGTGCGTGCGCTCTCATTAAGTGCGAGAGGTGAGTGCGCGTCTGGTTGATCAGTTAAGAAGATGTCGCAAGGCTACAAGTTTTGCTATTGACCTGTCGCTTAACCGCTTAAGCGAGCGGTCTGGTACGGGCTTTGCTATGGGGAAACGGTGCAACCCATCTCACGCCTTGCGGTAACACTATCAGTGTACTGCTGGTGGCGGGATAGCAAAGAATCCGGTGATGGATGTTCGCCAGTGGCCGCTACGGGCTTCGCGAACGTGAAAGGGCTACAGCCCGTTCGGCCGATTGGTGAGAAGTGAGTTGTCCATGATGTGGATTTTCTCCTACTAGACTCATAGCGCAGGTCCTAACGTCGGTTGACCCTAAAAAAAGCCAACACGGGTCGACTACGCCTCATAAGGGTGCAGACAGGACTCAAGCTCCGACACAACAAGAGCAAAACTGGAGGTTTGAATGAAGATGTTGAAATCCACCCTGGCTATCGTGACTGCAGCCGCAGTACTCGGTGTCAGTGGGTTCGCTCAGGCGGGTGCAACCCTGGATGCAGTGCAGAAGAAAGGTTTCGTACAGTGCGGCGTCAGTGACGGTCTGCCGGGCTTCTCGGTTCCGGACTCTACCGGCAAGATCATCGGTATCGATGCCGACGTCTGCCGCGCTGTGGCCGCTGCCGTTTTCGGCGATGCGACCAAGGTCAAGTTCAGCCAGTTGAACGCCAAAGAGCGCTTCACCGCGCTGCAGTCCGGCGAAATCGACGTGCTGTCGCGTAACACCACCTGGACCAGCTCCCGCGATTCGGGCATGGGCCTGGTGTTTGCCGGCGTGACTTACTACGACGGCATCGGCTTCCTGGTGAACAACAAGCTGGGCGTAAAAAGCGCTAAAGAGCTCGACGGCGCCACCATCTGCATTCAAGCCGGTACCACCACCGAGCTGAACGTTTCCGACTACTTCCGCGGCAACGGTCTGAAGTACACCCCGATCACTTTCGACACCTCCGATGAAAGCGCCAAGTCGCTGGAATCCGGTCGTTGCGACGTGCTGACCTCCGACAAATCCCAGCTCTACGCACAACGCAGCAAGCTGGCGACTCCGACCGACTACGTCGTTCTGCCGGAAACCATCTCCAAGGAGCCACTGGGCCCGGTCGTGCGTAAAGGCGACGAAGAGTGGTTCAGCATCGTCAAGTGGACCCTGTTCGCCATGCTCAACGCTGAAGAAATGGGTATCACCCAGAAAAACGTTGAAGCTGAAGCCAAATCCACCAAGAACCCGGACGTTGCTCGTCTGCTGGGCGCTGACGGTGAATACGGCAAAGACCTGAAAGTGAAGAAAGACTGGGTCGTGCAGATCGTCAAGCAAGTGGGTAACTACGGTGAAGTGTTCGAGAAAAACCTCGGCAAGAGCACTCCACTGGCCATTGACCGCGGGCTGAACGCTCTGTGGAACAACGGCGGCATTCAATACGCACCACCAGTGCGCTGATGGTTCTATCACCCGGTGGGCCAACCGCCGGGTGATGTTCTGTTCCATTATTTCCGGGGCACTTCATGCAAAATTCAATCGGCGCACCAAAGCAGAGGCTCAGCCTCAGCGATCCAAAAGTGCGTGCGTGGCTGTTTCAGATCATCACCATTGTGGCGGTGGTCTCGATGGGCTGGTATCTGTTCGATAATACGCAGACCAACCTTCAACACCGGGGCATTACCTCCGGCTTCAGCTTTCTGGAGCGCAGTGCCGGTTTCGGCATCGCTCAACACCTGATCGACTACACCGAATCGGACAGCTATGCCCGGGTGTTTGTCATCGGCCTGCTCAATACGCTGCTGGTGACCTTCATCGGCGTGATCCTGGCGACGATCCTCGGGTTCATCGTCGGTGTGTCACGACTGTCGAAGAACTGGATCATTGCCAAGCTGGCGACGGTGTATGTCGAGGTTTTCCGTAACATTCCGCCGCTGCTGCAAATCCTGTTCTGGTACTTCGCGGTGTTCCTGACCATGCCGGGACCGCGTAACAGCCATAACTTCGGCGACACCTTCTTCGTCAGCAGCCGTGGCCTGAACATGCCGGCCGCGTTGACGGCGGACGGATTCTGGCCGTTTGTGGTCAGCATCGTCGTGGCCATCGTCGCCATCGTACTGATGAGCCGCTGGGCCACCAAACGCTTCGAAGAGACCGGTGTTCCCTTCCACAAATTCTGGGTCGGCCTGGCGCTGTTCCTGGTGATCCCGGCGCTGTGCGCGTTGATCTTCGGTGCGCCCGTGCACTGGGAAATGCCCAAGCTGCAAGGCTTCAACTTCGTCGGTGGCTGGGTGTTGATCCCGGAACTGCTGGCGCTGACCCTGGCCCTGACGGTGTACACCGCGGCGTTTATCGCCGAGATCGTGCGTTCGGGTATCAAGTCGGTCAGCCACGGCCAGACCGAAGCGGCGCACTCGTTGGGGCTGCGTAACGGCCCGACCCTGCGCAAGGTGATCATCCCGCAAGCCCTGCGCGTGATCATTCCGCCGCTGACCAGCCAATACCTGAACCTGGCGAAAAACTCCTCGCTGGCGGCCGGTATCGGTTATCCGGAAATGGTCTCGTTGTTTGCCGGTACGGTGCTGAACCAGACCGGGCAGGCGATCGAGGTGATTGCGATCACCATGAGCGTGTACCTGGCGATCAGTATCAGCATTTCCCTGCTGATGAACTGGTACAACAAGCGCATTGCGCTGATCGAGCGGTAAGGAAAAGCGCATGAGTACTCATACTTTCAAACCTGACATGCCACCCCCGAACCGCAGCATCGGTGTCGTGGCGTGGATGCGCGCGAACATGTTCTCCAGCTGGCTCAACACTCTGCTGACCCTGTTCGCGTTCTACCTGATCTACCTGGTGGTGCCACCGATCCTGAGTTGGGCGATTCTCGATGCCAACTGGGTCGGCACCACGCGCGCCGACTGCACGAAGGAGGGCGCCTGCTGGGTGTTCATCCAACAGCGCTTCGGCCAGTTCATGTACGGCTACTACCCGACAGACTTGCGCTGGCGTGTGGACCTGACCGTGTGGCTGGCGGTCATCGGCGTGGCACCGTTGTTCATCTCGCGCTTTCACCGTAAAGCGGTGTATGGCCTGAGTTTCCTGGTGCTGTACCCGATCATTGCCTACTTCCTGCTGCATGGCGGCCTCTTCGGCCTGACCACCGTGGCGACCAGCCAATGGGGCGGCCTGATGCTGACCCTGGTGATCGCGACCGTCGGTATTGCCGGTGCGCTGCCGCTGGGGATTGTCCTGGCGCTGGGCCGTCGTTCGAACATGCCGGCGATTCGAGTGGTCTGCGTGACCTTCATCGAGTTCTGGCGTGGCGTGCCGTTGATCACGGTGCTGTTCATGTCTTCGGTGATGCTGCCGTTGTTCCTGCCGGAAGGCATGAACTTCGACAAACTGCTGCGGGCACTGATCGGCGTGATCCTGTTCCAGTCGGCCTATGTGGCTGAAGTGGTGCGGGGCGGTCTGCAAGCGATTCCCAAAGGTCAGTACGAAGCGGCTGCGGCGATGGGCCTCGGTTACTGGCGCAGCATGGGCCTGGTGATTCTGCCGCAAGCCCTGAAACTGGTCATCCCGGGCATCGTCAACACCTTCATCGCGCTGTTCAAGGACACGAGCCTGGTGATCATCATCGGCCTGTTCGACTTGCTCAACAGCGTCAAACAAGCCGCCGCCGACCCGAAATGGTTGGGCATGGCCACCGAAGGCTATGTGTTCGCGGCCCTGGTGTTCTGGATTTTCTGTTTTGGTATGTCGCGCTATTCCATGCATCTGGAACGCAAGCTCGACACTGGCCACAAGCGTTAGGAGTTCTGTAATGAGCGAAGCAATCAAAAAGCCTGTGAGCCCTGAAGGCATTATTCAGATGCAGGGCGTGAACAAGTGGTACGGCCAGTTCCACGTGCTGAAAGACATCAACCTGAACGTTAAACAGGGCGAGCGTATCGTCCTGTGCGGCCCGTCGGGTTCTGGTAAATCGACCACCATTCGTTGCCTCAACCGCCTGGAAGAACACCAGCAGGGCCGCATCGTGGTCGACGGTGTGGAGCTGACCAACGACCTCAAGCAGATCGAATCGGTTCGCCGTGAAGTCGGCATGGTGTTCCAGCACTTCAACCTGTTCCCGCACCTGACCATCCTGCAGAACTGCACCCTGGCGCCGATGTGGGTACGCAAGATGCCCAAGCGCAAGGCCGAGGAAATCGCCATGCATTACCTGGAGCGCGTACGCATTCCAGAGCAGGCGCATAAATTCCCGGGGCAACTGTCCGGCGGTCAGCAACAGCGCGTGGCGATTGCCCGTGCGCTGTGCATGAAACCGAAAATCATGCTGTTCGACGAACCGACTTCGGCACTCGACCCCGAGATGGTGAAGGAGGTGCTCGACACCATGATCGGCCTGGCCGAAGACGGCATGACCATGCTCTGCGTGACCCACGAAATGGGTTTCGCCCGTACCGTGGCCAACCGCGTGATCTTCATGGACAAGGGCGAAATCGTTGAGCAGGCTGCGCCGAACGACTTCTTTGATAATCCGCAGAATGAGCGGACGAAGTTGTTCCTGAGCCAGATTTTGCATTGATGGCAGGCTGACTGGTAAAACAAACCCGGCCTCGCGCCGGGTTTGTTTTTTGGAGTCAGGACACGGTGAGCGTTTTGTGTCCTTTGTGCTCAGTAAATTTGAACGCTCCTCTCAAATCCGCTCCTTCAGCCAGGACCTGCGCATCGGCGAGTAAATGCGGGTAACGATCCAGCAGGCGCATGAGCAGCATTAACGCTTTCGGCGGAAGTACTTCACCGCGTTCATACCGTGAAAACGCGTTGTGCCCGCCGCCTGACAGCAGTTGCACCGTTTCTTTCTGCGTAAGGTGCAATTTGCGACGGATACGCTTCATCTCGGCACCGATCATTCGCCTGGCAGCAATAACCAACGCATCACCTGCTTCCCCATAACGTTCCGCACTATCGGTATCGGCGTCCCATTCGACTTCACCGCATTTCTGGCACTCCCAGCCAGAAAGATCATCTACTCGGCGCTCCATGCCTTTGACACTCAGGGTTTCGCCGCGTCCCTCGAAATGTCTCATTCCCTCACGTGCACCGCAGCTGAAACATTGCTGGGTTTTCATGGGTTTTTCTCCTTGAAGGAGATTACCGGTGGGCCGCCGGCAGGGCGGTATGTCACCTTGATGTAGATCTCCAGATCTTGTGAATTGATGTGATACACGTCCTGCCAGACTTGATGATCGTCATAGGTGGTCATCGATTTGTACAACATCCTGTTCTGCAACTCGAAAACGATCTCTTGCATCTCTCTGACGTTAAAGCCCAGATCCAGACCGGTTTTTTCCGCAGTCTTGGTGAAGGCCTTTCTTCCGAGCCGCCTGACATCCTCCTTGATCACCGCGAGGTTGTAATGGGGTGTGTTCTTCTCCATAAGAATCCGTGAACCCTGTCCCTGAAATTACCCTTAAAGGGTAATTTTGACTAATCGAAAATTCCGCTCCATTTCCCTCTCTCTGACCGTAGGCGGTTGCCGTCCTACATGAAGCTGACTAACATGTCAGAAAAATCATCCTATGATTGGATGAAAGGGCGATTCCTATGTCAGACATTTCTCCATTAGTTAAACGTTCCTTGGTCGATCAGGCCCTCGAACAGTTGCGCCTGCGCATCACGGAAGGTGTCTGGACGGTCGGCCAGCGCTTGCCCACCGAACCGGAACTGTCCGCTGAGCTGGGCATCAGCCGCAACACCGTGCGTGAGGCCATGCGCGTTCTGGCCTTTTCCGGGTTGATCGAAATTCGTCAGGGCGACGGTAGTTATCTGCGGGCGGTCATCGACCCGCTGGACACCATGAAAGCGTTGTCCCGTTGCTCTCATGAGCAGGCGCGGGAGACGCGACACATCCTCGAAGTCGAGGCCATTGGCCTGGCCGCGTTGCGCCGCACCGATGAAGACCTGGTGGCATTGCGCGAAGCGCTGGGTGTCAGCGGTAGTCACTACCACGGTGATCTCGACAGCTACATCGCTTGCGACCTGGTGTTCCATCGCCGTCTGGTGGACGCCGCGCACAACCCGACGCTCAGCGAGTTGTACGGCTATTTCTCCAGCGTCGTCGGTGCGCATTTGCGCGAAACCCTGAACATCACGCCCCGACGCCAAGAGGTGTTCGACCTGCATATCGACCTGCTCGATGCCGTCGAACAACGCGACCCGGAACGGGCCAAAGCCCTGTCGAGGCAGTTGATCAATGAACCTTGAAACCGAGAACCCCATGTCCAGCCACAACAGCAACGTGACACCCGCCAAGCGCACGGCAGAGCTCGAAGAGTTGCTGATCGACGCCGAGGCCGATGACGAAGAGGTCCAGCGAAGCCACCCGATTTTGCGGCGGCCGTGGCTGTTGTTGCTGGGCCTGATTCTGGTGGCGCTGAACCTGCGTCCGGCGCTGTCGAGCATGGCGCCGATGCTCAGCGAGGTCTCAAAGACCCTCGGCTTGTCGGCGGCCCAAGCCGGTTTGCTGACGACGTTGCCGGTACTTTGCCTGGGCTTGTTTGCACCGTTGGCGCCGGTGCTGGCGCGTCGTTTTGGTGCCGAGCGCGTGGTGTTGGGGATTCTTCTGACCCTGGCCGGCGGGATCATTTTGCGCAGCTCGTTCGGCACCATCGGTCTGTTTGCCGGTAGCGTGCTGGCCGGCGCCAGCATCGGTGTCATCGGTGTTTTGCTGCCGGGCATCGTCAAACGCGACTTTGCCAAACACGCCGGGACCATGACCGGGGTCTACACCATGGCCCTGTGTCTGGGCGCGGCGATGGCGGCCGGCGCGACCGTGCCGTTGAGCGAGCATTTCGACAAGAGCTGGGCACTGGGCCTCGGCTTTTGGGTGGTTCCGGCATTGATCGCGGCGATGTTCTGGTTGCCGCAAGTCGGTCAGCAACATGCCTCGCACAATGTCGCCTACCGGGTACGCGGTTTGCTGCGTGATCCGCTGGCCTGGCAAGTGACGCTTTACATGGGCCTGCAATCGTCCCTGGCGTACATCGTGTTCGGCTGGTTGCCATCGATCCTGATCGGCCGTGGTCTGACGCCGACCCAGGCCGGTCTCGTGCTGTCGGGCTCAGTGATCGTGCAGCTGGCCAGTTCACTGGCGGCGCCATGGTTGGCGACGCGCGGCAAGGATCAGCGCCTGGCGATCGTCATCGTCATGGCCCTGACCCTCGGTGGTTTGTTCGGTTGCCTCTATGCGCCGATCGACGGATTGTGGGGCTGGGCGATCCTGCTCGGTCTGGGGCAGGGCGGCACGTTCAGCCTGGCGCTGACGTTGATCGTGTTGCGCTCGCGGGACGCGCATGTGGCGGCGAACCTGTCGAGCATGGCCCAGGGCTTCGGTTACACGCTGGCGTCCATGGGGCCGTTCGCGGTCGGCATCGTGCATGACTGGACCGGCGGCTGGAGCGCATTGGGCTGGATCTTCGGCGTGATCGGTCTGGGCGCAATCATCGCTGGCCTCGGCGCCGGGCGTTCGCTGTATGTGCAGGTGGTCAGCGAGAAAATTTAAGCGTGACCGGCGTCTACAATAGAGCACCTCCAGGGTCGCCGAACCATCGAGTGTCACATCGCCGCTCAAATCCAGCATCGAGGTAGGCGCGATGAGCGTTTCGACAGTGGCCCGGCTGCTCAGGTTCTGAATCTCAACGGCACCGGACCTGGCACCAAGGGACTCCGGGAGCGGAAGTCGGTGCTGAACCACTCGCCCTGACGCTGCGAGTGGTTCAGCGTCTGCGCTTACAGGTACATCATGTCGAACGTCACGGAGCCATTCATGTTGACCTCGCCAGTCAAGGTCAGGCTGTTGGCTGGGGCAATTTGGGTGCTGACCTCGAAGTCCATGGTGAGGTGCTGCACGTAAAGCGGGGTGCTGTGATCGGCGGCAGAGCCTACCGACAAGATGTACCCCGGGCTGGTGACGAAGGTTTTCGACCAGGATGTACCGTCGTCCTCGGAGTCGATCGCCTGTGCCGGCACGCCATCTGCCTGGGTGTTTTTCACGTCAACTCTCACGTAGCCCAGTTTTTCACCTGCATCAGTCATTCCCAGGCCGAACCAGGACCTGCTTGATTCCGTACCGGCCTGGTTGTCGGTCGGATTCAATGCGAACTGCGTCGGTGCATCACAGGTCACGGTCAATTGCAGCGGATGTGTGCCTACCAGGGTGTGCGTGGTTCGGTTGAGGTCTTTTGCGGAGATCTTGCCGTTGTCGACAATACCGCCACCGGACAGGCTCGGCTTGCACGCAGCAGGGGTGATGACACCGGTGACAGTCAGGTCAACCGACGACGCAAGGGCATAAGGCGCGATGCTGAACAGAGCGGTAGTCGAAAGTGCTGCTAAGTACTTTTTCATTGATGGATCTTCCTTTTCAGTTGTTGTCCTTGATTGCCCCCAGGATGCTTGAGCGCGCCCCGGGTTCGGCAAGGTTGGTTGGGTGTTACAAGTAAATAATGTCGATCGTCCCCGAACCATCGAGGTGGATTGCCGTGCTCAGGTCCAGGCTTGCGGTGGGGGCGATGACGGCCTCGACCATCAAGGATGTTTTGAGGTTCTGGATCGCGATCGACCCCGCAGTGCTGCCAGCGCTGTCGGTAAAGGCCAGGTAGCTTTTTTGGCCAATCGGTATCGGGGCCGAGTTGGCCGGGCTCCAGGCCGCGCCCGCGGTGGTGGAGTCGGTGCGATACAGCCGAGTGAAGTGGTCAGCGGTAACGTTGGCCGGGTCGACATTCAGCGAGTACAAACCGATTTTGTTGTGGCGATTATCGAAACCCAGGCCGTAGTAAATCTCGCGATTGACCGTGGCCGAACCCGCGCGGTTGTCGTGCATCACCAGAGCGAAATGGGTCGGTGCATCGCAGCCGATCCGCAGCGACAAGGATTTGGGCGGCAGGCGCGTGCCTTTGTCGGGGTTCAGGTTGCTGCTGGACAAGGCGCCGAAATCAACCAGCCCCCCATTGGATAGCTCGGGCGTGCAGGCACCGGGCGCGAAGCTGGCGCGCAGGGTGGTTTCCCGGGAGCGCCCGGCAGTAACGGCATCGAACACGCCGACGGTTTCCCAAGTCATCGCGTCGCGGACCTGTATTGCTTGTTCCTGAACCGAGGCCGTCACTTCAAGCTGCGCAGAGAAGCTGCGACCCTGCACCGCCAGCCCGGTGCTGACCGGTACGATCCCGTGCTCCGGGCGCCAGATCACACTGGAAGCGCTGTGAACCGGGGGTTGCCCGGCGGCGGCAATCAGCCCAAGGTCGACCGGACGGCCATCGAGTACACCCTCGCTCACCCGTATTTGATAACTGCCACGTTCGGCGAAGTGATAACGCTCGGCCGTCGCGGCCATGGCTCGATAAAACACGCTCATATCGGTCGCTCGAGAACAACTCAGGCTCAGGTTCAAGCGCCGTTCGCCCAGGCTGCGCACCGGGGCGGTATCGAAGCGTGTGGCCCGGTTCATCAGGCCGAAGTCGAGCACGGGCTGGCTCACATTGAGCTGACAGTCATCCGGCGACGCCCAGGCCAGCGCTGTGAAGCTGCTGAGCGTCAAGGGCGTGAAGGCCAGTAATAAGTAACGGGACAAATTCATGAAGTCATCCTCAAAGGGCTCGGCATTGGGCGGCGGCGGTCTCGTAATACGCCTGGATGTCGGCCTTGGCCGGCAGTTCGAAATCGAGTCGGCAGCGATCCAGGCCAGGCGCAGTTATCCACAGCGCACCGGCATCGAGGACGTTGGGCAGGAACACCAGGCCGCCGTCCTGAACCAGCGTGATGAACTCGCCATCGGCGGTATTGACCATGGCGCCACGGGGCAGCGGTGCGCCGTCAGCAGAAGTGGCCTTGAGCAAGGCGCGGCGGGTCAGCGTGACTTTGAACCCGACATTGTCGACAGCACCGCGCCCGGCGGAAATCACCGCCACGCCGTTGTGGATATCGACGTTGCGCGGCAGCGAACGGGTATCGATTTGCACCGTGCTGCGCCCATAGGCAGCGACCTGCGCGACCACGGCCTGACCTTGCCAATCCGTCCAGACTGGCCCGCTTGGGGTACTGACTTTGATCGAGCCCATGTCACCCACCGACAGTAACGCGAACGTGTCATGCACCGGATACGGCGACAGCGTGAAACCTTCACCGTGCAGCACGGCAGCTCCGCGTGCTCCGGCCTGATAGCTGGAACGTTCGCCATCGGAGCGGGTGTAACTCAGGTCCATCTGGCTGTAGCGCGGCAACAGCGAAACGCCGGCGGATGACTGCACTGGCTTGTCGCGGGTGTCGTGTTCGACGCCGACGCGGTAGCCGAATTGATCGTTGACCCGCTCGTTCAAGCCCACGCCACCGCGGTACTCGTCAGCGGAATGGCGCACCCAGGTGCGAGCGCGGCGGCTGTCGCCCAAGGGAATGCTCAAGTTCAGGTAAACGCTGTCATCGCGACGGCTTGCACCGCTGACCTGCCATTCGGCGGTGGTCGAAACCGACACGCCGCCAATACTGGTGCCCCACGAGGCCAGTGCGCGGTTGCTGCTTTCACCGTCGAATGAACTGGAGCGGCTGATGCCGCCGCTGAAGGCGCCGAGGCCCGGGTGTGACCAGGCAAGCGCGGCACTTTGCTGGTCACGGTAGCGGGACTTGCTGCTGTAGGACGTCGTGTCGAACACCGCTTCTTCAAGCTCGCGAAAACCAAAGGTCCGGTAGGAACTACCGCCGTTGAGCGACCACTGATCGTTGAAACGATGGGAGAGTGTCAGATCAGCCTGAAGGCCCTTTGCCGGATGGCTGCCGCTGGCCTGCGTGCTGAGTAGCGAGGTCTGAATCCGGGTCTCTGTCGTCGGCAGAAAACCCAGGCTGGCGCCCGCCGCACGATAGTCGGCGGCGCCTGTCAGGCCTGCGCTGATCAGCAACCGTGGATTCAGCGCGCCGCTCCAGCCGCCGCTGATCACCCACGGCTTACTTTCCTGCGCATCACCGGTGCTGCGCACCTGACCGGCCGCCAGCGAATAGCCGGGGGCGGGCAGGCCGATACCGAGCATGGCGGCGGGCACGGTGAAGCGTCGTTCGCTGCCGTCCTCTTCTTTGACGGTGACCTCGACGTCGGAGCGATTGTTCAGCCGCCGCACGTCGCTCAGGGAAAACGGCCCGGCAGGCACCACCGTCGAGTGAATCAGTGCCCCGTTCTGCCGAATCTCGACTTGCGCCTGGCTGTGGGCGATCCCTTCGATGACCGTGTTCCGGCCTTCGACCTGCAGCGCCTGCTCGGTCATCACTTGAACTCCAGTGATCTGGGCACCCGCGAGCACAGGGTTATAGAGGTTGATTTGCCCCGCCTGCAGCACCGCTTCCTGACGGGCGAAGGTGCGCTGTGCATAGGCCGCAAGGTGACTGGTGCGGGACACGTCGTCCTGCCAGGTCTGCACCTGGCGACTGCGCACGATCCAGTCGCCGGCGTTAAAACCGACCTCGGTGTTGGCCGACAGGTAGCGGCTCGACTGGTCGCCGTTGAGGCTGTACAGGCTGTTGAGGTCGTAGTTGAGCAGACCGGCAAAGCCTCCGGTTTGATAGCCGGAAAAGTCCCGGGTTGCCTGGCGGATCGCGTCGCTGGGAACGATCAACGACAGGCCAAGACTCGCAGGATCCGGTTCGATCAGCGTTTGCGGCCAGGTGCCGAGCACATCGAAGCAGCGGCCGTCGGTGACCGGCAGCGGAGGCGGTTCATTCAGGTTGGCCACATCGAGCAAGGCGCGATCGAAGCACACTTCGCCCTCACGGTTGAACATCACGTCCACTCGCCCGCGACGCTGCCCGTTGACTGTAAGGGTGACCGGGTGCCTGCCGGTGGTGAAGCGCGGAGCTTGCAGCAGCAGGGTTGCCAGCGCCGGGTCGATGCTTCGTTGTTGCAGTGTTTTTTTATCGAACGACGTCAACGATGTTTTTTCGGCGATGGCTTCGGCACAGGCATCGGTCAGAATCAACGCATTGGCCATCCCAAGCGCCACTTTGGCCCAAGGTCTGATCCGAATAGCGGGCACGGCTTCGCCGCGACGGTAAATCGATACTGTGTTCATGGGGTTCACTTGGGTTATGCCTGCGCGCTGGCCGTTTCCACTGTGGCTCAGGCACGCTCGTGGCGATGGTCAGTACTCATCGCCTCTGTGCATCGACGCTCGCTATTCCCTTGGCGGCGTTGACTGGTGTTTGCGCTAGGATTTGACGGGGGCCTCGTAATGCGGCACCGCAAACCCGTAGACGGTGGCGGGTTGAAAGCGCACCTGGGTGACCTCGCCTTTGGGCACTGCAACGCTGATGCGCTCACCGGGCAGCACGTAAGTTTTGGGCAACATCGCGGCGGTGGCCGCTGGCAACAAATGCAGCTCTTGAGCCATGCGCACGACATACGGCGTGTCGTTGCTCACGGTCAGCTGATCGCCCTGCAACGACCACTGCAGATCAGTCCAGGGCGTGCGGTTGGGCGCCAGACCCTTGGGGTGCATGATCAACGGCAGGTTCTGCCTCACGGTCACGCCGACACGCGCATGCCCGGCTTCCGTGGCCGATTTTCCTTGTGGGATGCCTTCGAAGATCACGCGCTTCAAACGCTGGGTGAGCAGCGGCTTCTCCGATTGCAGAATGAAACGCACCAGCTGGGTTTTGGACGCCTCGACGCGTGACAACGGCGGCGTCACGAACACCAGGGATTCGCTGTCTTCCGCAATGTTTTCAATGGTGATGTGCAGCAGCGCCAGGCTCGCATCCGTGTTGGTCACCGTCACGGAGGACTCGCCATCGGCCTCGTTTACGATCACCACCGAAGTGTTCGGGACCATGCCATCCGCCTGGGCCTGAATGCTCAGCAATAGTGCGAGAGCGCCGATGCCGGTGTTGAATCGCTGGCGGGCGCTGTTGAAAAAATGGGTCATGGAGAGACTCGCTGAAAATATCGAAAAAACGCCCAGGACGGTTACAACTACTGGCTTTCGGGGGCGAGGGCGGGCAGCGGGAAGTCCCGTTGCCCGGGCATCAGTGTTGAATTAGAGGTAGTTGATTTGCAGGGTCGCCGAGCCGTCGATCAGCACGTCGTCGGTCAGGGTCAGGTTTTTGGTGGGGGCGATGGCGGTGTTGAGGAAAATATCCACGGCCACATCCTTCAAAGGATGCAGATCCCATGCACCGCTGTCCCTGCTGCCGAAACCAATCAGGTAGCGCGTCGTAGCGGCGGTATCATCGAGAGGGTACCAACTGGTGCCATCATTTGCCGAGTACAGAACGGTCGACGGGATGTCGGCAACGGGGTTACCGATCTCAAGAAAATATCGTCCGAGCTTTTCGGTTCCGTTTATCAGGCCGAGGCCGAAGGCAGCGCCAGCAGTCGACGAACCGGCTCGATTGTCGATGGGCTGGATCGCAAATCTGATTTCTGCATCGCAGTTCACGGTCAGTTGAACTGTCCTGTCCGGGAGTCGGGTCTGGACGTCCTTCTTCAGGTCTTGTGCAGAAATCTTTCCAAAATCCACAATGCCACCGCCCGACAAATTCGGTTTGCAGGCCGCTGGCGTGATAAGGCCAGTAACGGTCAGGTCAGTACTGGAGGCGAAGGCGGACGATGCTCCGGAGAGGAGCAGCGCAGTGAAGAGAATGCTTAAGGATTTTTTCATGTTCAGGTCTACTTCAGGCAGATTTTTTATGTGTCAGCAACAGCCCTTCTTGGCATCCGCGTAGCGCAGCAACTGTGCTGTGGTGATGCCGCCGTAGAGGGTAATCGCCGGTTGTTTCGGTCGCTTCAGGCTTACCGATTGAAGCGAAATTTATGCGAGCGGAGCGGCGGCTGAAATGCAACAAATACGAAAAGAGACTGCTCGGTGTATGAAAAGGTGTTGCGACTTATACGACGTTGGTTCTCAGCGGCGCGTTTGATGGGGAGTCCTTCTGTGTAGTCATTTTCTTCAGAAGTCTGTAGGGATTGTCCTATTGTTGATGGCGCAAAAAACCAAGCCCCTGAATACGTTGGGGCAGTGCACTGCAAGGTTGTGATGGGGCGTTGCGGGGGGAGACGGAACGACGTTATTTTCCGCGCTTTTCCAGCCTCAATTAGGAGTCATCCCACAATGCGTGTCGTAATTGCAGACGATCATTCTGTAGTCCGTCTCGGATTGCAGATGCTCATCGATTCCGGCGGACGGTGTGTGATCGTCGGGGAAGCTGAGGGTACGGACAGCCTGATGAGCCTTCTTTCAACCACGCCCTGTGATCTTCTGATTACTGATTTTTCCATGCCGGGCGGGCAGCAGGCAGACGGTCTGAAGCTGTTGAGCACAGTGCGGCGCCTTTACCCCGCGATGCCGGTCATCCTGGTGACGATGTTCGCCAATGTCGCGACGTTAAGAGCAGCACTGGCTCAAGGGGTGATGGCGATCGTCGCGAAAGGGGCTGCGTCGGGCGAGTTGGCCAAGGCGGTCAAGGCCGTGGGTGAAGGGCGGCGCTACATCAGTGAGTCATTGCGCACGGCGTTGCACCGCACTGGCGCTGGTAATCAGACGCCGGTGTCCTCTCTGTCGGCCAAAGAACATGAAGTGGTACGGATGCTCGCCAGCGGCATGACCGTCAGTGAAATCGCCTGTCATTTCAAGCGCAGCGTTTCGACCATCAGTAAACAGAAAACCATGGCCATGCACCGGTTGGGCATCTCAACCGATGTGGATCTTTTTTCCTACGCCCGCGACAGTGGAATCTCATACTGAAAGGCTGGTTGAGTCTTGCCGGTATTCCCGCCATGAATGCTGATAGTTTTCCTGGCCATTGCAGACTATCGTGCAGGCCATCTTTTGCAGCTATTTCGCACAACAGGGAGTCTGCCCATGAGTGAAGCCCACAACGCCGTGATCACCGCTTTCTACCAAGCCTTCCAGCGCCTCGATGCCGAAGCCATGAGCGCTTGCTACACCGAGGACGTGGTGTTCAGTGATCCGGCATTCGGCGAACTGCGCGGCCGTGATGCCGGCGACATGTGGCGCATGCTCACCACCCGGGCCAAGGATTTTTCCCTGACGTTCGACAATGTGCGCAGCGATGAACGCACCGGTGGCGCTCATTGGGTGGCGACGTACCTGTTCAGCCAGACCGGCAACACCGTGATCAACGACATTCAGGCACGCTTCGTGTTTCGCGACGGCAAGATTTGCGAGCATCACGACAGCTTCGATTTGTGGACCTGGTCCCGACAGGCGCTGGGTTTTAAAGGGCTGCTGCTGGGCTGGACGCCACTGGTGAGAAACGCCGTTCGCGCTCAAGCCTTGAAGGGCCTGAAGGCATTTCAGGCCAGTCGCTGATAAGATCGCGGCTTGTTTCCTTTCAAGCCTTGATCGTTACGTGACCACCCTCAGCGAAAAATCTGTCGACGCCGACGTACCCGTGAGCAAACCCTGGTTCGTCTATCTGGTTCGCGCGGCCAATGGCTCACTCTACTGCGGGATCAGCGACGATCCCGTACGGCGCTTCGCCACTCACCAGAGTGGCAAAGGTGCGCGCTTCTTTCTTTCCAGTCCGGCTGTGGCACTGGTCTACACCGAAGTCTGCCGTGACAAAAGCGAAGCGCTGCGGCAAGAGCGGCTGATCAAAAAACTCAGGAAAAGCGCCAAGGAATGCCTGTGTAGAAGCTGGCTTGCCTGCGAATGACGTTAACGATGACGCGTTTATACTGGGTTGACGCGGCGTTCTTGGGTCCATCGCTGGCAAGCCGGCGCCTACAGGTCATCACTCTGATTGATCAGTACCCATCAGGCAGATCTGTAGGCTGCTTACACATTGCGCGGTAAGCTGCGGGTACCTAATCCGTGCGGCGGAGCCGAGCATGTCCGAGTTGATTCTTCATCATTACCCGACGTCCCCTTTTGCCGAAAAGGCCCGCTTGCTGCTGGGGTTCAAGGGCTTGTCCTGGCGCTCGGTGAAGATTTCGCCGGTGATGCCAAAGCCCGATCTGACGGCGCTGACGGGCGGCTACCGCAGGACCCCGGTGTTGCAGGTAGGCGCGGATATCTATTGCGACACTTCGCTGATTGCCCGTCGTCTGGAACAGGAAAAAGCCTTGCCGGCGTTCTTCCCGGAAGGTCAGGAAATGATTGCCGCGACTTTCGCTGCCTGGGCCGATTCGGTGGTGTTCCAGCATGCGGTCAGCCTGGTGTTCCAGCCGGAATCGGTCGCCGTGCGCTTCGGCCATTTATCGCCGGAAGCGATCAAGGCGTTCATCGCCGATCGCGCCAAGTTGTTCAGCGGTGGCGGCGCCACACGGTTGTCAGCCGAGCAGGCCAGGCACCAATGGCCGACGATCATGGCGCGACTGGAACAACAACTTCAGCGCGAGCAGGGCGACTTCCTGTTCGGCGAGCCGTCGATTGCCGACTTCGCGTTGGCCCATTCGTTGTGGTTCCTTAAAGCGACGCCAGTGACTTCACCGCTGGTTGATGCGTATCCGGCAGTGTCAGCGTGGTTTGGGCGCGTGATGGGCTTCGGTCATGGCGCATTCAGCGAGATGACGTCAGAGGAGGCGCTGGAGATTGCGCGCAATGCCACGCCGGCGGCATTGCCGGATGAGCAGTTCGATGAGCCAAACGGGTTCGAGGCAGGCCAGCAGGTGGTGATCGCGGCAACCGACTATGGCGTCGATCCGGTGGCAGGAGAGTTGCTGTTTGCCGGCAGCGAAGAATTGATTCTGCGCCGTGAAGACGAGCGCGGTGGTGTGGTGCATGTGCACTTCCCGCGCTTTGGCTACCGTATCGAAAAAAGCTGAACTGTAGGAGCGAGGCTTGCCCGCGAAGAACGATAATGCGGTGTCATTGTTGGACCGCGTCATCGTTCTTCGCGGGCAAGTCGGATCGCCGCACCGCTCGCTCCTACAGGTTTGTCATTTCAGGGCGGCGAGTATCGCGTCCGGGTCATACCCGCGGATCAGCGTCCCGTTCACATCGATGATCGGGATCCCGCCGCCACCCAGCGCCTCATAGGCCTTGCGCGCCTCGGCATCCTTCTCGATATCGAATTCCTGGTACGGAATGCCTTTCTGGTCGAGAAAGCGCCGGGTCAGCTTGCAGTAACCACACCATTCGGTGGCGTAGAGCACCACATTGGCCTTGGCCTGGGTCTGCTCGGACACCACCTGCGACGGGTTGATCACTCGCTCGATCTTGCCCCAATTCTGATAGACCACGACCACCAGCAGGATCAGCAGGCATTTCTTCAGCACGCCGCCCAGCATCAGTTGCGTCGCTTGAGCTGGTCGGTCAACTGCGTCGGCAGGCCTTTGATGATCAGCGTGCCGGCTTCTTCGTCGTACTCGATCTTCGAACCCAGCAGGTGCGCTTCGAAGCTGATGGACAAGCCCTCGGCGCGACCGGTAAAACGGCGGAACTGGTTCAGGGTGCGTTTATCCGCCGGGATTTCTGGCGACAGGCCGTAATCCTTGTTGCGGATGTGATCGTAGAAGGCTTTCGGGCGTTCTTCGTCGATCAGTTCCGAGAGTTCTTCCAGGCCCATGGGTTCGCCCAGTTTGGCCTGGCTGCTGGCGTAATCGACCAGGGTCTTGGTTTTCTCGCGGGCGGATTCTTCCGGCAAATCTTCGCTTTCAACGAAGTCGCTGAAGGCCTTGAGCAAGGTGCGGGTTTCGCCCGGGCCGTCGACGCCTTCCTGGCAACCGATGAAGTCGCGGAAATACTCCGAAACCTTTTTGCCGTTCTTGCCTTTGATGAACGAAATGTACTGCTTGGACTGCTTGTTGTTCTGCCACTCGGAGACGTTGATCCGCGCCGCCAGGTGCAACTGGCCCAGGTCCAGGTGCCGGGACGGGGTCACGTCCAGCTGTTCGGTCACTGCAACGCCTTCACTGTGGTGCAGGAGGGCGATGGCCAGGTAATCCGTCATGCCCTGCTGATAATGCGCAAACAGCACGTGGCCGCCCACAGAGAGGTTCGACTCTTCCATCAGCTTTTGCAGGTGTTCGACCGCCACGCGGCTGAACGCGGTGAAATCCTTGCCGCCCTCGAAGTACTCCTTCAGCCAGCCGCTGAACGGGTGCGCCCCGGACTCGGCATGGAAGAAACCCCAGGCCTTGCCTTGTTTGGCGTTGTAGCTTTCGTTGAGGTCGGCAAGCATGTTCTCGATGGCGCTGGACTCGGCAAGTTCAGAGTCGCGGGCATGGAGAACTGCAGGTGTGCCGTCGGGTTTTTTGTCGATCAGGTGGACGATGCAATGACGGATCGGCATGGGCTTCTCGGCTGATTGAAGAGAGGAGGGCGTGCTCCCCGAAAAAGCGCCCAGTGTACCGCAACCACTGGTTTTGGCGCTGCGCGAAGGGCAATTCGCAGCCGACCGCCGGTGCTTATGCAGTTTTTTACCGATTTAGAGCAATAAAGCTGACCAAATGGGTAGCTAGAGGCGGATATTTCCCCGTCTCTGTGCTAGTTTTGCCCCGTCTTACGCGAAGTCACTGCGTTAAGCGTGCATTCAGCATTTGTCAGGTCGAACCAAACCCTGATTTCGGTATCTATAACCCCGATCCCGTGGTTATTGGCCGAGGGTGCCAGATCCAGAAGATCGGGCTCGATGGCTGACACTGCACTCTGCAATCCATATGAATTTGATAGGGAAGGAACACTACATGGCTCTTACTAAAGACCAACTGATCGCCGACATCGCTGAAGCTATCGACGCGCCTAAAACCACCGCGCGTAACGCTCTGGACCAACTGGGCCAAATCGTTGCCGATCAGCTGGAAAACGGCGGCGAAATCACTCTGCCAGGTATCGGCAAGCTGAAAGTGACTGAGCGTCCTGCCCGTACCGGCCGTAACCCTTCGACTGGCGCTGCCATCGAAATCGCTGCCAAGAAAGTTATCAAGCTGGTTGTGGCCAAAGGCCTGACCGACGCTGTTAACAAGTAAGACTTGTTAAAAAAAACCGTGCTCCGGAGCAATCCGGGCACGGTTTTTTTGTGTCTGCGATTTACAACGAACACCGCTAAACCCATGTGGGAGCGGGCTTGCTCGCGAATGCGGTGTGTCAGTCACATTGAAGTCGACTGACACACCGCCTTCGCGAGCAAGCCCGCTCCCACATTTGAACGATGTCGGTCAGTGACTCAGCTTTTCTTTACCCAGCGCTCGCGCCACAGCTGTTGCTCGGATTTGGTCTGGAAGGTCCAGGCGACGAAACGGCTCTGTTTCTGCCCTTGGGACATTTCCACCACCTGGCTTTCCAGTACGCCGGCCTTTTTCAGTGCCGTCTGGATTGCTGGCAGGTTTGAGGCTTTCGAGACCAGGGTGCTGAACCACAGCACTTTGTGCTGGAAGTGCGCGCTCTCGGCGATCAGTTGCGTCACAAAGCGTGCTTCGCCACCTTCGCACCACAGCTCCGCCGATTGACCGCCAAAGTTCAGCACCGGCAGTTTGCGTTTCGGATCGGCACGGCCCAGGGCGCGCCATTTACGCTCGCTGCCCTTGGTCGCTTCGTCCATCGAGGCATGGAACGGCGGGTTGCACATGGTCAGGTCAAAGCGTTCGCCGGGTTCGAGCAGGCCCAGCAGAATGTGCTTGGGATTGCTTTGCTGGCGCAACTGGATGGCTTTGTTCAACCCGTTGGACTGTACGATGGCTTTCGCGGCGGCGACGGCCGTCGGGTCGATTTCCGAACCGAGGAAGTGCCAGCGATAGTCGCTGTAGCCGATCAACGGATAGACGCAGTTGGCGCCCATGCCGATATCCAGCACCTTGACCGGCGCACCGCGCGGGATTTCGCCGTCGTTGACGCTGGCCAGCAGGTCGGCCAGGAAGTGCACGTAATCGGCTCGGCCCGGAACCGGTGGGCACAGGTAGTCGGCGGGAATGTCCCAATGGGCGATGCCGTAGAACGATTTGAGCAGCGCCCGGTTGAACACGCGCACCGCGTCCGGGCTGGCGAAGTCGATGCTTTCCTTGCCGTACGGGTTGATGATCACGAACTTCGCCAGTTCCGGCGTGGTTTTGATCAGCGCCGGGAAGTCGTAGCGACCCTGATGGCGATTGCGCGGGTGCAGGCTGGCCTTCTCGCGCGGTTCCACGGCTTTGGCCGGGGTGGCGGAGTCAGGCTTCTTGCGCGCAGGGCGGGGTGTGCGGGGGGCGTTCATGGGCGTGGTCGATTCGGGTATGGCTAAAAGTGGCGGGTATTGTCACACAGTCGATGGCCGCGTGGGGATCCTGTAGGAGCGAGGCTTGCCCGCGAAGGCCGCGACGCGATCTATCAGGCAAAACGTGTCATCGTTGTTCGCGGGCAAGCCTCGCTCCTACAGAAGCGCAAAAAAAAAAGGAGGCCACATGGGCCTCCCTTTTTCATTGCGAGTTGCCGTTACAGGCTGGCAATCCGCGCATGTTGCTCGGCCAGCTTGCCCAAAGCCTGTTCAGCTTCAGCCAGTTTGGCGCGTTCCTTCTCGATGACGTCGCTAGGGGCCTTGTCGACGAAACCGGCGTTGGACAGCTTGCCGCCCACGCGCTGAACTTCGCCCTGCAAACGCAGGATTTCCTTGTCCAGGCGAGCCAGCTCGGCGTCTTTGTCGATCAGGCCGGCCATCGGCACCAGCACTTCCATCTCGCCGACCAGTGCGGTAGCGGACAGCGGTGCTTCTTCGCCAGCAGCCAACACAGTGATCGATTCCAGGCGAGCCAGCTTCTTGAGCAGCGCTTCGTTCTCGGTGAGACGACGCTGATCTTCGGCGCTGACGTTTTTCAGGAACAGGTTCAGCGGCTTGCCCGGACCGATGTTCATCTCGGCGCGAATGTTACGCGTGCCGAGCATCAGTGTTTTCAGCCACTCGATATCGTCTTCGGCGCCTTGGTCGATGCGCTCTTCATTGGCCACTGGCCAAGGTTGCAGCATGATCGTCTTGCCTTCGATACCGGCCAGCGGTGCGATGCGCTGCCAGATTTCTTCGGTGATGAACGGCATGAACGGGTGCGCCAGGCGCAGCGCGACTTCCAGCACCCGAACCAGCGTACGGCGAGTGCCGCGCTGACGTTCGACCGGTGCATTTTCGTCCCACAACACAGGCTTGGAGAGTTCCAGGTACCAGTCGCAATACTGGTTCCAGATGAACTCGTACAAGGCTTGTGCGGCCAGGTCGAAACGGAACTGGTCGAGTTGACGGGTCACTTCGGTTTCGGTGCGTTGCAGCTGCGAGATGATCCAGCGATCGGCCAGGGACAGCTCGTAGGCTTCGCCGTTCTGGCCGCAGTCTTCGCCCTTGTCCAGCACGTAGCGCGCCGCGTTCCAGATCTTGTTGCAGAAGTTGCGATAGCCTTCGACGCGGCCCATGTCGAACTTGATGTCGCGACCGGTGGACGCCAGCGAGCAGAAGGTGAAGCGCAAGGCGTCGGTGCCGTAGCTGGCGATGCCCTCGGCGAACTCGTCGCGGGTCTGCTTCTCGATCTTCTTCGCCAGTTTCGGCTGCATCATGCCGGAGGTGCGTTTCTGCACCAGCTCTTCGAGCTCGATACCGTCGATGATGTCCAGCGGGTCCAGGACGTTGCCCTTGGACTTGGACATCTTCTGGCCCTGGCCATCCCGCACCAGACCGTGCACATACACGGTCTTGAACGGAACCTGCGGCGTGCCGTCCTCGTTCTTCACCAAGTGCATGGTGAGCATGATCATCCGGGCAACCCAGAAGAAAATGATGTCGAAACCGGTCACCAGCACGTCGGTGGAGTGGAATTTCTTCAGAAATTCGGTCTGCTCTGGCCAGCCCAGCGTGGAGAAGGTCCACAGGCCCGAACTGAACCAGGTGTCGAGAACATCGTTGTCCTGTTGCAGCGCGATATCCGGGCCGAGGTTGTGCTTGGCACGTACTTCGGCTTCGTCGCGACCGACGTAGACTTTGCCCGACTCGTCGTACCAGGCCGGAATCCGGTGGCCCCACCACAATTGACGGCTGATGCACCAGTCCTGGATGTCGCGCATCCACGAGAAGTACATGTTTTCGTACTGTTTCGGCACGAACGCGATGCGACCGTCTTCAACGGCAGCGATGGCAGGCTCGGCCAACGGCTTGGTCGACACGTACCACTGGTCGGTCAGCCACGGCTCGATGATGGTCCCGGAGCGGTCGCCTTTCGGCACTTTCAGGGCGTGATCGTTGACGCTGACCAACAGGCCGGCAGCATCGAATGCCGCGACGATCTGCTTGCGCGCTTCGAAGCGGTCCAGGCCGGCGTATTCGGCCGGGATCTTACCGTCGATGCTTTCGTTCAACGTGCCGTCGAGGTTGAACACCTGGCAAGCCGGCAGTACGGCGGCGTTCTTGTCGAAGATGTTCAGCAGCGGCAGGTTGTGGCGCTTGCCGACTTCGTAGTCGTTGAAATCGTGGGCCGGGGTAATTTTCACGCAGCCGGTGCCGAATTCAGGGTCGCAGTAATCGTCGGCGATGATCGGGATACGGCGGCCGACCAGCGGCAGCTCGACAAACTTGCCGATCAGGGCTTTGTAGCGTTCATCGTTCGGGTTTACCGCAACGGCGGCGTCGCCGAGCATGGTTTCCGGGCGAGTGGTCGCGACGATCAGGAAATCGTTGCCTTCAGCGGTCTTCACGCCGTCAGCCAGCGGGTACTTGAGGTTCCACAGGAAACCTTTTTCGTCGTGGTTTTCCACTTCGAGGTCGGAAATCGCCGTGTGCAACTTGGTGTCCCAGTTGACCAGGCGCTTGCCGCGATAGATCAGACCGTCTTCGTGCAGGCGCACGAACGCTTCTTTAACGGCTTCCGAGAGACCGTCGTCCATGGTGAAGCGCTCGCGGCTCCAGTCGACGGACGAGCCGAGGCGGCGGATCTGACGGCTGATGTTGCCGCCGGACTGATCCTTCCATTCCCAGACTTTCTCGAGGAATTTCTCACGGCCCAGGTCATGACGACTCTGGCCCTGGGCTTCGAGTTGGCGTTCCACCAGCATTTGCGTGGCGATACCGGCGTGGTCGGTGCCCGGCTGCCACAGGGTGTTGCGACCCTGCATGCGGCGGAAACGGATCAGGGCGTCCATGATCGCGTTGTTGAAGCCGTGACCCATGTGCAGGCTGCCGGTGACGTTCGGCGGCGGGATCATGATGGTGTAGGACTCGCCCGCGCCTTGCGGGGCGAAGTAATTCTCTGACTCCCAGGTGTTGTACCAGGAAGTTTCAATGGCGTGCGGCTGGTAGGTCTTATCCATGCGCGGCGGGACCCTATTGGCATTTATTCAGGAAAAGCCGGCAAGTATAGCGGGGATGTTCCGATGCGCGTAGAGCGAGGTGACAACGGGTGCGCGAAATGTGTGTTCGGTTGCAGGGCGATTTTTGTCTGTAAGGACGCCTTCGCGGGCAAGCCTCGCTCCTGTAGGAGCGAGGCTTGCCCGCGAAGGCAATCTATCAGGCCACCCGATTCAAATCGTTATGACGCGTTTCCTTCAAACACAGCACCGCGATCAAACTCAGCACCGCCGCCCCCGACACATACCCGCCGACATAACTCAAACCACCCATCGCCACCAGTTTCTGCGCGAAGAACGGCGCCGCCGAGGCCCCGACAATACCGCCCAGGTTGTAGGCCGCCGAGGCGCCGGTATATCGAACGTGGGTCGGAAACAACTCCGGCAGCAGCGCACCCATTGGCGCAAACGTGACGCCCATCAGAAACAGTTCGATGCACAGGAACAGCGCCACGCCCCAGGTCGAACCTTGGGTCAGCAGCGGTTCCATCAGGAACCCGGACAGAATCGCCAGCACGCCACCGATAATCAGCACCGGTTTGCGCCCATAACGGTCACTGGCCCAGGCCGACAGCGGCGTAGCGGCGGCCATGAACAGTACGGCGAAGCACAGCAGTGCGAGGAAAGTCTCGCGGGTGTAGCCGAGGGTCGAAACGCCATAGCTCAGCGAAAACACGGTCGAGATGTAGAACAGCGCGTAGCACACCACCATCGAACCCGCACCCAGCAGCATCGGCGCCCAGTATTGGCTGAACAGCTCGACCAGCGGGATTTTCACCCGTTCCTGACGGGCCATGGCGTTGGCGAACACCGGGGTTTCATGGAGCTTGAGGCGTACGTACAAGCCCACCATCACCAGCGCGGCACTGAGCAGGAACGGAATCCGCCAGCCCCACGAACGGAACTGCTCGTCGTCCAGTGTCATCGCCAGGGTCAGGAACAAGCCGTTGGCCGCGAGAAAGCCGATCGAAGGGCCAAGCTGTGGAAACATGCCGAACCAGGCGCGTTTACCCTTGGGTGCGTTCTCTGTCGCCAGTAGCGCCGCGCCGCCCCATTCACCGCCCAATCCAAGGCCTTGGCCGAAGCGCAGTACACACAACAGGATCGGCGCCCAGGCCCCGATGCTGTCGTAACCCGGCAGCACGCCGATCAGCGTGGTGCACACGCCCATCAGCAATAGAGAAGCGACCAGGGTCGACTTGCGGCCAATCCGGTCACCGAAGTGGCCGAACAGCGCCGAACCCAGCGGGCGGGCAAGGAAGGCGATGCCGAAGGTGAGGAACGCCGACAGCATCTGTGCCGTGCCGGAGGTCTGCGGAAAGAACACCGGACCAATCACCAGCGCTGCCGCAGTGGCGTAGACGTAGAAGTCGTAAAACTCGATGGCGGTGCCGATGAAACTCGCGGTGGCCACGCGCGTGGCGGAGTTCGTCGGTTGCGCAGGCGTGGTTTCGGTATAGATCGTGCTGGTCGTCATGCAGTTATCCCTGACAGTCATGTGCCCGTTTGAGCGATTTATTATGGTCGAATACCCAGGGATGTGGGTTGAGGCGCGGTCGCTGTTCAAGGTAGGAACAGTCGTCGGTGTGATGCGGATACGTCCGATGGTCTGGCCGGAACCTGTTGCGTGCGGGGTAAGCACGTGGTCCGGCGGGGCTTGGGTAAGCGACCCGATTATAGGAAGGCGGCTATCGATCGAACAAGAGGCAATATTTTCGTCTTTACGCCGAACCTGTAGCAGCTGGCGAAGCCTGCGTTCGGCGGCGAAGCCGTCGTGAAATCAGGCAACGCGGTCATTCAGGTAAACCTTGCATTCAGAATTTACGACTGCTTCGCAGCCGAACGCAGCCGAACGCAGGCTTCGCCAGCTGCTACAAGAGCGGTGTATTAGCGGGTGGCCGGGACGGTGCTGTTATGCCAGATCAACACCCGGGTGACCCGATTGTCTTCGGTCTCCAGGATCTCCAGTCGATAACGCCCGATCTTCAGGCACACCGCGCTTTCCGGAATGGTTTCCAGCGCCTCGGTCACCAGGCCGTTGAGGGTTTTCGGGCCGTCGCTGGGCAGGTGCCAGCCGAGGCTCTTGTTCAGGTCGCGGATGGACGCGGCGCCCTCGATCACCAATCGCCCGTCGGCCTGCGGATGGATATGCGGATTATCCATGCTGTGCTGGCTTTCGAATTCGCCGACGATTTCTTCGAGAATGTCTTCCAGGGTCACGATGCCGAGCACTTCGCCGTACTCGTCGACCACCATGCCCAGGCGCCGCTGCTGTTTGTGGAAGTTCAGCAGTTGCAGCTGCAGAGGCGTGCTTTCCGGCACGAAGTAAGGTTCGTGACTGGCGGCCAGCAGGGCTTCGAGGGTCAGGCTCGCATCGGCCAGCAAGTGGCGGATCTGCCGGGTATTGAGTACCGCTTCAACCTGGTTGATGTCGCTGTGGAACACCGGCAGGCGCGTGCGTTTGTTGTGGCGCAGTTGTTCGATGATCTCCGGGAGGGAGTCGTCGAGGTTGATCCCGTCGACGTCACTGCGCGGCACCAGAATGTCGTTGACCGTGATGTTGTCCAGCGCGTGGATGCCCGACAACGGGTGAGGGCGGCGGATGGCTGGCTCGTGATCGTCGTGTCGATCTGTCGGTGCTTCGTCTTCGCTCTGCTGCACCACTCTGGGTTTACGGGCGAACGGTCGCATCAGCAACTGACTGATGCCGTTGAGCAGCCAGGCGGCGGGGTAGAGGATTTTCAGCGGCACGCGGAGCAAGGTGTTGCCCAGGGCCAGGATCGCATCCGGATAGCGCACGGCCAGGGTGCGCGGCAGGTAGTCGGCAAACACCAGCAGAATGGCGCCAGCCCCGATGCAAGCGATCCAGGGACCGTTTTCGGCCCAGGTAAAAATCGCCAGCAAGGTGCTGATGACCACCACCAGTGCGCGGCACAGCGTGTTGCAGAGGATCAGGCTATTGAGCGCAAAGCTCAGCTTCGCCACGGGTTTGTCGCTTGAACGCGAAGCGGTGCGTTTGGCCAGCAAATGCTGCTGCGCCGCTTCGATCGCGGTAAACAGCCCCGACCATAAAATCAGCAGGGCCATGACTGCGAACATCGGCCCTATGGGCAAGTCGTCCATTAATGCCGCCCGTCAGATGTGCAGGATGTATTCGCGAACCAGTTTGCTGCCGAAATACGCAAGCATCAGCAGGCAGAAACCGGCAAGGGTCCAACGAATCGCCTTGTGTCCGCGCCAGCCGAGGCGGTTACGCCCCCAGAGCAGCACGCTGAAGACGATCCAGGCCAGGCACGCCAGCAAGGTCTTGTGCACCAGGTGCTGGGCAAACAGGTTGTCGACGAACAGCCAGCCGGAGATCAGCGACAGCGACAGCAGGGTCCAGCCGGCCCAGAGAAAGCCGAACAGCAGGCTTTCCATGGTTTGCAGCGGCGGGAAGTTCTTGATCAGCCCGGACGGGTGTTTGTGCTTGAGTTGGTGGTCTTGCACCAGCAGCAGCAAGGCCTGGAACACCGCAATGGTGAACATGCCATAGGCGAGGATCGACAACAGGATGTGGGCGAGAATGCCCGGTTCTTCGTCGATGACCTGCACGGTGCCGGCAGGGGCGAACTGTGCGAGCAACACGGTCGCGAGTCCCAGCGGGAACAGCAAGACCAGCAGGTTTTCCACCGGGATCCGCGAGCAGGCCAGCAAGGTCAAGGCGATGACCGCGGCGGCGATCAGGCTGGCTGCGCTGAAAAAATCCAGGCCCAGGCCAATTGGCGTCAGCAGATGGGTAAACAGGCTGGCGCTGTGAGCCAGCACGGCCAGTACGCCGAGCGTGACCAGCAGGCGTTTGTTCGCCTTGGCGCAAGTGGCCAGGCGAGTGCCCTGATAGAGAGTCGCAGCGGCATATAAGCAGGCGGCGGCGAGGGTAGTAAGCAAGCTGGGTGACAAGGGGAGCATAAATCCTGTTAGGCAAGCCCGAAAGGCGCTGAGTTTGGCATAGAACCCACATCGCACGAAAGACCATGCAACCTGACGGCGAGGTGTCCGCCGGGCGCAGTCTTCGCTATAATCCGCGACCTGCCCACGCCGCAGGCTCGCCGAGCACATGTTTATTACGGTCTGGGCCGCCATTACCTCGGTCTACATAGGGCCTGAAAGGATCGCGCATGTTTGAAAACTTAACCGACCGTCTCTCGCAGACGCTGCGCCATGTCACCGGCAAGGCCAAGCTGACCGAGGACAACATCAAAGACACCCTGCGTGAAGTGCGCATGGCGTTGCTCGAAGCCGACGTCGCCCTGCCGGTGGTCAAGGACTTCGTCAATTCGGTCAAGGAACGCGCCGTCGGCACCGAGGTGTCGCGCAGCCTGACGCCGGGCCAGGCCTTCGTGAAGATCGTCCAGGCCGAACTCGAAAGCCTGATGGGCGCGGCCAACGAAGACCTGAACCTGAGCGCCGTTCCGCCAGCCGTCGTGCTGATGGCCGGTTTGCAGGGGGCTGGTAAAACCACCACCGCCGGTAAACTTGCGCGCTTCCTTAAAGAGCGCAAGAAGAAGTCGGTCATGGTCGTGTCCGCGGACGTTTACCGTCCGGCGGCGATCAAGCAGCTGGAAATGCTCGCCGGCGAAGTCGGCGTGACCTTCTTCCCGTCCGACCTGAGCCAGAAGCCGGTCGAGATCGCGCAAGCGGCTATTAAAGAAGCAAAACTCAAATTCATCGACGTGGTGATCGTCGATACCGCCGGTCGCCTGCACATCGATGAAGAGATGATGGGCGAGATCAAGGCCCTGCACGCCGCGATCAACCCGGTCGAAACGCTGTTCGTGGTCGACGCCATGACCGGCCAGGACGCCGCCAACACGGCCAAGGCCTTTGGCGATGCGCTGCCGCTGACCGGTGTGATCCTGACCAAGGTCGACGGTGACGCCCGTGGCGGTGCCGCGCTGTCGGTGCGCGCCATCACTGGCAAGCCCATCAAGTTCATCGGTATGGGCGAGAAGAGCGAAGCGCTCGAGCCGTTCCACCCTGAGCGTATTGCTTCGCGCATCCTCGGCATGGGCGACGTGCTCAGCCTGATCGAGCAGGCCGAACAGACCCTCGACAAGGACAAGGCCGACAAACTGGCCAAGAAGCTGAAGAAAGGCAAGGGCTTCGACCTCGAAGACTTCCGCGATCAGCTGCAACAAATGAAGAACATGGGCGGCCTCGGCGGCCTCATGGACAAACTGCCCAACATGGGCGGCGTGAACCTGGCGCAGATGGGCAATGCCCAGAACGCGGCAGAGAAGCAATTCAAGCAGATGGAAGCCATCATCAATTCCATGACCCCGGCCGAGCGCCGCGACCCTGAGATGATCAGCGGTTCGCGCAAACGCCGGATCGCCATGGGTTCGGGCACTCAGGTGCAGGACATCGGTCGCTTGATCAAGCAACACAAGCAGATGCAGAAGATGATGAAGAAATTCTCCGCAAAAGGCGGAATGGCCAAAATGATGCGCGGCATGGGCGGTATGTTGCCCGGCGGCGGCATGCCGAAAATGTAAAGAATCCGCGTCGGCAGCGATGTCGACGCAGCCCCACACGGAAGTGGGATCTCCAGCAAACCCGCACTTGGCGGGAGCTGACTGGCCGTTTTCAACGACGGCTCTATAGCAAATCTTGATGGCGGCCGAAAGACCGCCGGAAAAAGACATTTGCAAAAGTCCGGATATTCCTTAGAATATGCGGCCTTTCGGGCACCTATGCCCGCTGTGCCTTTAGATTTGCAGCACCGACTACAGGAACGATGTTCACATGCTAACAATCCGTCTTGCCCTTGGCGGCTCCAAAAAGCGCCCGTTTACCACTTGACCGTAACCGACAGCCGCAACCCGCGCGACGGTTCGCACAAGGAACAGGTTGGTTTCTTCAACCCTGTTGCTCGTGGTCAAGAAGTTCGTCTGTCCGTGAACCAAGAGCGCGTAGCCTACTGGCTGAGCGTTGGTGCACAACCTTCTGAGCGTGTTGCTCAGTTGTTGAAGGAATCTGCTAAGGCTGCGGCCTGAGCAATATGAACGCGACGCCAGCTGTTGCTGATGATTTGATCGTTATCGGCAAAATTTATTCTGTTCATGGCGTTCGCGGCGAAGTGAAGGTGTATTCCTTTACGGATCCGACTGAAAACCTCTTGCAATACAAAACCTGGACGCTCAAGCGCGAAGGCAGCGTAAAGCAGGTTGAGCTGGTCAGCGGACGCGGGAACGACAAGTTCCTGGTCGCGAAGCTCAAGGGTCTCGATGATCGTGAAGAAGCTCGTCTTCTGGCCGGTTATGAGATCTGCGTGCCACGCAACCTGTTCCCTGAATTGACCGACGGCGAGTACTACTGGTACCAGCTGGAAGGTCTGAAGGTCATAGATCAACTCGGGCAATTGCTCGGGAAAATCGATCATCTTCTGGAAACCGGCGCCAATGATGTCATGGTGGTCAAGCCTTGCGCTGGCAGCCTGGATGATCGCGAACGCCTGTTGCCCTATACGGAGCAATGCGTGTTGGCCGTCGACCTTGCCGCAGGCGAGATGAAGGTGGAATGGGATGCGGACTTCTAAACGTGGCTAATTTGCGCGTAGAAGTGATCAGTTTGTTTCCCGAGATGTTCTCCGCCATCAGCGAGTACGGCATCACCAGTCGTGCGGTGAAACAGGGGCTCTTGCAGCTCACCTGTTGGAATCCGCGAGACTACACGACGGATCGACATCACACTGTGGATGATCGCCCATTTGGCGGTGGTCCGGGCATGGTGATGAAGATCAAGCCCCTGGAAGATGCTCTGGTTCAGGCCAAGGCAGCAGCCGGGGAGGCGGCGAAGGTGATTTACCTGTCCCCCCAAGGCCGTCAACTGACTCAGTCGGCGGTACGCGAGTTGGCGAATTCGGATGCATTGATCCTGATTGCCGGCCGCTATGAAGGCATTGACGAGCGTTTTATTGAAGCTCATGTCGATGAAGAGTGGTCGATTGGCGACTATGTAC
>NZ_JBIVBY010000029.1:2091-93423 GCF_044746405.1 Pseudomonas sp. NPDC086251 | reverse complement strand
CCCCGGCCATGGATGGCCGATGGCGGCGGGCCCCCGGAGCAATGCCGGAGTGAGGGCATGCCGAGCCACAGCGAGGCACCGAATGGAGGGGCAAAGCGTTTTGCTTCCTTTTGGGCGTCTGCAAAAGGGAGTCGCTGTAAGAGCGAAACCGCCAGCAGCCGTTACCGCAGAAACGGATATGCCCCCCCACCCAATCCACCCTTAGCAGTTCCCCCGAACCTATACATATCTACCACCTAAGCCCCAAGGCGCCTGAGTACTTTGGATTGCAGACGGCAACTGCCGCCACGCCCATCCCCAACCGGTTCCGAAATCATGAGCGAAACAATCCCAACGCCCACCGCCCCCTTGTTGCTGAACAAAAGCCTCCTGGTAGAACTGACCAGCGACGGCCCAACCCTGCACGACGCCGCTGCTGAGCTTTTACGCCAGGCCCTGAAAAAGACCTTCCCCGATCAGCAGATCGACCCCGACAAAACCATGCTGATGTCCCCCATATGGCGCCAGCGGGGTGAAGAGTTCATCACCCACAGCAGCCATTTCGAATCGCTGACTCACGCGTTGGCGCGTCAGGCCTTCACCCAGGAGCTCGCCAACTACATCGAAGGCGAACATTTCCTGACCCTCACGCCCCGGTCCCCCGAACCGATCCATCTGCCCATCAGCATGGACGCGATCACCACCCTGCTGAACGAGCACGCGCCGATGCTGTTCAAGGGATTCGAACAAAGCCAGCTGGATTACTGGAACGAAACCACGGAAAAACAACCGCGCTGGCAAGTCCTGTCAGACACCCTGAAAGAGGCCCTGAACATCCAGTCCGTGAATGGCTGGGACGCACATGAATGCACCCTGGCGCGACTGATTTCGCAACACCCCGACAAGGCATTACGCCCGACCTCCGACAGCGGTCTGGCGAACATTCGCGCCTGCCTGCTGGACGTCGACCTCGCCTTTGAATTGGCGGAAGCCAGCAGAACCCGACACCTGATGCTGTCCGGTGCACTGGTTTTGACCGCGACACTGGGCAGCCGCGAGTTGATCGTGATGTACACCCTGTCCAATGGCTACGAAACGTTCAGTTCGATGGCGCAGCTGGGGGCCGTCCTCCCCGCTCGGATCGACATCGATCTGAGCGGCCAGAGCCTGAAGTGGCGGCTCTACGAACCCGAGGGCAACATTTTCGACGCAACGGTCTGGGCCTTGGTGGGTTGCCAGCTCGACTCCATCGATGCGCTCGACCCGGCCAGTCGCTCGCCCTTGGTCGGATTGATGTCCCGGCAGGCGACAAGCGCCACGCTCAGCGTCGCCGACAAGGCGCGCGTCGAACAGCTGGATGATGCGATCCCCGAGTGGTTGCTGAAGAGTTCACTGGACGATATCCAGACCTACAGCAGCTACCTGACGGATTTGGGAAGCCTGAGGGGTGAAGCCAACAGTGACGTTTTCAACGTCAGCGAAATCCCCCTCATCCATGCTTACGCCCAGCAGAAAATCTGCGCGGCGATTGTCACGGACAGGCCCGGCGAAGACGCGACGACGCTGCGACTGGATGACATTCGGATCACCATTACCCACAGTTTCGAAGCCGGCGGTTTCACCCTGCCCGACCCGCACAATCGCAGCGTCGAGACCCTCGCCGAATTTGCCCTGCAAAACACCCGCCCGTACAGCGCGACGGTCGCCTATGCCGACGGCACAGCCGCGCCGGCCTGGATGACCGTCACCTTCCTGTTGCGCATGGCCAACCAAGTCAACGTCGGCGAAACCTATCCCCAACTGATCAAGCGCACACTCATCGACGACCCGATGCAGGCCCTGCGCCACAAGGCCCGATACTGTCGTCAGCTGCCGTTGCTCCTGCCGCTGCTGGCGCTGGAGTGCAAACTCCAGCGTCGGGGCGATGTCGATGAGCAGGGCTACCGTCAGGTTCGCCAGCTGATGGAGTCGATCGAAAAAAAATCTCCCACCCGAGAATGGCCGGTGCACATTCGTCCGCTGGCATTCATGCCTCGTTATCGACTGGGCAACACGCCGGACACCGTCGCCAACACGTACATCATCGGCCCCAGCGAGGGCCAAAATGGCCCGTGCCTGCTCTATCAACCGCTGCTGGATCAACCGCTGCGCCAGTTCCCTTCCGAGCAAAACATGCTGTACGCGTTTTACCAGCCCGGCGAACTGCGCGATTCGATACTGGCCTGGCTGCCGGACCGGGCGTTGAGTTTCGACTATGCCCAGTATGTATTTTCCAGCGGCATCCCTTCGCCCTGGACCATTACCGAACTGGCCTTCGAGCCCTTTATCCACCTTGACCTGAGCGCGTCTATCGAGTTGGCGAACACGCCGCTGGACGGCAACATTCTCGCGACCCTGTTCCAGCACAACAGCCAGGCCATGGCCGAGCTCGCCGACCGCCAATCCACCTCCAATGCCGAGCGTCGCTGGACGTTGCTGGCGGACAGCGGCTGGGCCATGTTCAGTGTGGCGGCGAACTTCCTCAGCGGCTCGGCGGGCACCGCGGTGTGGGTCTGGCAAAGCATCCATCAGATTCAACAAGCCCTGGACGCCAATGAACGCGGTAACACCGCCGTGCAATGGTCCTCGATCGGCGATGTGCTGCTGACCCTGGGAATCCTGCTGACCCAAAGGGTCGCGACACGGCGCATCTGGCTTTCAAGTCCCTTCCACGAAAGCGCTGTAGCGAAAGGCCTGCTTAAGGAAGAGCCGCCATTCATTGCACCGCCGTCGACAAAGGCCCCGACCGTCACCCATGAAACAACGCCATTGAGCGCCGAACTGCCCACGACTCATCTCTCGACCCTGACACCCGCGACACTGGGCCGTATCAATGCGGGGGCGCAATTTTCCCGGCAGATCAATCGCTTCCAGGTACCTGCCCCGAATCTGCCAGAGGGCGCTGGCCCCAACGCCAATCACCTTCACGAATTCGAGGGAAAGCTGTTCGCCAAGGTGGGCGAGCGCTGGTTCCAAGTCAGCGCCGAAACGGACGAACCGGTATTCATCGTGGACCCGACTGATCCCTCGCGGTCCGGTTTCGGTGTGAAGTACGACGCAGGCGAACATCGCTGGCACTGGGATTTAAAACTGCGCTTACGCGGGGGTGGGCCGACCGGCAGGATCGAAGCCCTGCGTCGTGAAAAGGCCAGGAAAAAGGACGACGCGTGGGCGGCATTGCATCGGTTCATTGAACTGGAAACCACTCGAAAAGCCAGCCTGGACGAAGCCTTGAAACCCCTGGATAACAACGACCCATTAACCACGATGTCCGAGGAAGCCATCGCCACTTACATTGCAAAATCCGATGAACTTGCCAGTGGCTACGGTCAGGCGCTGGACGATCTGGAAAAATGGCGCGAAGCGGGCGGCGCTGGCGTGTTTTATCAGTCTCAACTGATGCGCTTGACCGTCGAACTGCATCGTTACCTCAGCGGCTGGATGCGCATGAAGTTGCGCGAGTACGCAAAGATCGTTGCACCCCAGTTCAGCCCGTCGGAACCTCCGGAAACGAGGGCGCGTGCCGTGCAAATGGCGGCCGCACAGAAGGCCATCGCCGTGAGCGATGAAATGATCGACCGTCTCGGTCGGCTGCAGGCCTCACTGGACCGATTAATGAGCCATACCGGGACCACGCGTAAAGTCGCCGACGACCTGCGAAGGTTACTGCCTTCATTCTCTCACTATGACTTTGAAGCCAATGAAATCGGCATGTCGACCGAGCTCTGTCTGCGTGAGGTGCCCGGCAGCGACATGGGTCAGATTCGCCAACGCGTCGTAGAGAGTTTCGACAATGCCGCCGACGCGGGTCACACACTGATCGAGCAGCGGACCAAACGACCTGCCGACACCCCGGCACTGGGTATCGAGCAGCTCACCGCTCTGGTGGACCGTTTGGCGGACACCGAAAGACGTCTGCAGGACCTGTCGATCAGCTCGCACGATCAGCTGGAACCGGTCCGGTTCAAGCGTGTACAAGCGCTGGTGGGTAAATTTCATCAACTGGCGCGCAGTCGACTGCTCAAGCTGCTGCCGGAAACTGAAGAAATACCGGTCGCCGCGATGGCCAGGCTCGAGCCGGTGCCCTCCACTTCACGCGCCATCGGCAAGGTGAGCAAATCCCGGCCACGGGTTGTGAAAGTGGAAAAGACGCCGTCGACCGAAACGGAGGTCAGAGATGCAGTGCCCATCGTCAAAATGGCCAACAGGCGCCCCGTGCAATCGACGACATCGGACGACGCCAGCATCGTCGCTAACGGGCTCGCCCTGAATAGCGAACTCGACGCATTTATCCAACGCACACGCTCGGACGCCCAGCGCCCTTCGCGCATTCCAGCGGACATGAAAGACCTGTTCGATCAACGGGCCAACCGCCTTGAACAGGCCGCCGAAGAAGTTGATGCCGTATTGACCCGCAGGGGCGCTGAGTTTCCAGTGGCGAGCCTGACCTCAGAGCTACGCGAAGGCGCCGCGAGAGCCCGGCGTGAAGGCATCAGTGTCTACGGCGCCATGCTGATGGGACGAAAACCGCGGGAGACGTACCTGAAATGGCTGAGCGACCACGACCAGGTCGAGATCGTCAAAGACGAGCGCGGCCGCATCAAGACCCAACAGCGCAGGGACTACTTCCAGGAATACCGGATTCTCGACAAGACACGCCAGAACAAGGTGGTGTGGGTCGCGCACTTTCATTACGACCATTTGACCGACGCTGGCGACAAACCCACGGCCGCGCACCTGAAGTTGGCCGATGCGTATTTACAGGAACTGCCGGCCACGACGCGTGAGGAAATGAGCACCTTCGACGCGGTAGACAATGCACTGCGCCGGATCACTGATCCGGCGGTGCGGGATCTGTTCCTGGCGCTGGAACCGAAAGCCCCGATACGACGCTGATCACTCGCACCAGACCGTGCGCAATCGTGCCAGAGCCGCTTCGATCGCCGGCTCTGGCACGGCGGCAAATCCCAGCACCAGCCCGGCGCGCTGATCCAGCGGTGTCTGCGAGTCGGGCAACCAATAGCTGCTTAAGCTATTGACTTCGACGCCGACGCCTTCGGCCTTTTCGATCAGCTCGCGCTCCCGGGCAACGCTGTTCACCGAGACCGTCAGGTGCAAGCCGGCTGCCACGCTCGGCAAGCTGCCAACGCCCTCGATGTTCGCCGGCCAATGCGCCAGTAAACAATTGCGTCGACTCAAGGCCGCGCGGCGCATGCGCCGGATATGGCGCTGGAAATGCCCGGTGGCGATGAACTCGGCCATCACCGCTTGGGTACTCACTTCAGAGTGGCGCACGTCGACTGCGCGGCGTTGTGCGAAGGCATCCACCAACCCCGGTGGCAGCACCAGATAACCCAGGCGCAACGCCGGAAACGCAACCTTGCCGAACGTCCCCACGTACAACACCCGACCCTGGCGATCGAGTGCTGCCAACGGCGCCAGCGGTGCACCGCTGTAACGGTACTCGCCGTCGTAATCGTCCTCGACGATCCAGCCTTCGCTGCGTTCGGCCCAGGCCAGCAATTCCAGGCGACGCGCCAGGCTCATGACTACGCCCGTCGGGTACTGGTGCGACGGCGTCACGTAAGCCAGACGACAATCGCCCAGTTCCGCCAATTCGGTGCAGTCGATGCCCTCACTGTCCACCGATACTCCGCGCAATCGCGCCCCCGCCACGGCGAACGCATGACCCGCCGCGCGATAGCCCGGATTTTCAATCGCCACCCCGGCGCCCGGCTCCACCAGCAGCTGTGCACAAAGGCTAATCCCCTGCTGTGCGCCACTGGTGATCACTATTTGCTCAGCCTTGCATTGCATGCCCCGTGAACTGCGCAAGTACGCGGCAATCAGCCCACGCAAGCGCGCATCGCCGGCCGGGTCGCCGTAACACAGCTGTTGCAAATCCGGTTTGCGCCAGAACGCCGCATTCAGCTTGGCCCAGACCTCAAAGGGAAACAGGTCGAACGCCGGGACGCCGACTCGAAATGCCCGAGGCGGACCACTGGGTGGCGTCGGCAAATGGTTCTTTTCAACCCGCGCCAACGCGCCGCTGTGGATAACTTTGCTGGATGAAACCACAGGTAAATCCAGCCAATTTGTGGATAAACCTGTGGGTAACCCTGTTGAAAACCCTGTGGATACTTTTGTGGATAGTTTTTTCACCGGCACCGCGCTTTGCGGCAATTGCGCAACATAGGTGCCGTCGCCCACGCGCCCTTCGATGAAGCCTTCGGCATAGAGCTGGTCGTAAGCGCGAACCACGCTGTTGCGTGAAATCGCCAACGCCGCCGCCAGATCCCGACTCGCCGGCAACCGCGTGCCGCTGGCCAGCCGTCCGTCCAGCACCCGCACGCGCAATGCCTGATACAGCTGACGACTCAGGCCCTGGCGGCGATCGAGTTCGATACCCGCCGGGTTGAACGACAGGGACAGCGGTTCGCTGGTCATGGCAATGGACCTATGAAATTGGTCATTAATGGCTCTTACAACAGACCAATAGCCTGCCTAGGATGCAGGCATTCGCCAAGGAATATTTCCATGTATACGCCAAGCTACTTTGCCATCAAAGAATTGCCCGAACTGCAGCAACAGATACTCGGCACCCGCCTCGCCCTGCTGGTCACCCATGGCGAACAAGGCCTGCAAGCCAGTCATTTGCCGTTGCTGCTGAACACTGAAGAAGGGCCGAATGGCACCCTCTACGGCCACTTCGCCAAGGCCAATCCGCAGTGGAAAGAACTGCAGAACGGCGCCGAAGCCCTGATGATTTTTGCCGGCGCCGATGCTTACGTCAGCCCCGGGTTTTACCCAAGCAAAGCCGAGCACGGCAAACACGTGCCCACCTGGAACTACGTCGCCGTGCACGCCTACGGCAGCGCCGAAGTGTTCACTGATGCCGATCGCCTGCTCACGCTGGTCAGCGCGTTGACTGATCGCCATGAAACCGGCCGCGCCCAGCCGTGGAAAGTCGCCGATGCCCCCGCTGATTACATCGACGGGATGCTCAGGGCTATCGTCGGTTTTGCCTTGCCAATCCAGCGCCTGGAAGGCAAGCGCAAGCTCAGCCAGAACCGCAATCCCACAGACATCGCCGGTGTGCGCGAGGGGCTCGCCGCCAGCCCGGATGCGCACGACCAGGCCCTCGCCCACTTGATGCTTAAGGAATGAACATGAGTCAGATCGAGATTCGCCAGGTTAACGCCGACGACCACGCCGCGTGGCTACCGTTGTGGCAGACCTATTTGCGCTTTTACAACACCGAACTGCCGGACGCCGTTACCCAAAGCACCTGGCAGCGTATGCTCGACCCGAGCGAACCAACGCACGCCGCCCTCGCCTGGGCCGACGGCAAAGCGCTGGGCATGGTGCATTTCATCTACCATCGCTCGAACTGGAGCATTGAAAACTCCTGTTACCTGCAAGACTTGCTGGTGACGCCCGAAACCCGTGGCACCGGCATCGGCCGCAAGCTGATTGAATTCGTCTACACCACCGCCAAAGAAGACGGTTGCTGCAAGGTCCACTGGCTGACTCACGAAAGCAACGCCACCGCGATCCAGCTCTACGAGCGCATCGCCGAACGTCCCGGATTCATCCAGTTTCGCAAAGCCATTTAACGTTCAAGGAGAACAGCATGTCGACTTCACTCGCCGATTGGAAAGGCGTCCCGGCACCGTCGGCTCAAACGCTCGAAGGGCGTTTCATCCGCCTGGAAAAACTCGACCCGGCACGCCACGCCGACGGCTTGTGGAAAGCCCTGCAAGGCCCCGGCTCCGATCCCAAGCTGTGGGACTATTTGCCTTACGGCCCCTTTCCCGAGCGCAGCGCCTTCAACGATTGGCTGAACAACCACGCGGCCAACAGCGACCCGTACTTCTTCAGCGTGATCGACCGCGCCAGCGGCGACGTGCAAGGCATCCTCAGCCTGATGTCGATCGTCCCGGCCCAGGGCCGCATCGAGATTGGCCACGTCACCTTCGGCGCACCGATGCAGCGTTCGCCGAAAAGTACCGAGGCGGTTTATCTGCTGGCCAAGGAGTCGTTTGCCCTGGGATACCGGCGCCTGGAATGGAAGTGCAACAACGGCAACGCGCGCTCCAAGTATGCAGCCGAGCGATTGGGCTTCAGTTTTGAAGGGGTGTTTCGCCAGCACATGGTGGTCAAAGGCCAGAACCGCGATACCGCGTGGTACTCGATTCTGGATTCGGAATGGCCGGTGGTTGGGGCTGGGTTTGAGAAGTGGTTGAGCGATGAGAACCAGACGGATTCGGGGCAAGTGAAGACATTGGCGGAGTGCCGCGGCTGATCTTCAGCGCCTGGACGGACGCCTTCGCGGGCAAGCCTCGCTCCTACAGGGTGTGTGTCGTTTTCCAATGATGGGAACGACACAAACCCTGTAGGAGCGAGGCTTGCCCGCGAAGCTGTTAATGATCGTAAAGCTCCGCAAACGCAAAACCCAGACATCATTCTGTAAAAACCTTTCGCTATACAGGACGCCCCGCTTATAACAACACGGACGTCCACCCCATGCCCTTCTCGCCCCAGCGCCTGGCGCTCAGCATCGCCCTGTTGATCAGCACTGGCGTCAGCGCTGCGCCGTACAAGAACGTGCAGATCGACACCGCGACCACCGCCGCGCAAACCCTCGGCGGTGCGGACACGCTGACGATTTCGGCGCCGGGCAGCATTACAAACGCCGGCAAGACGGTCAGCCTCAAGGACGGTACCGCCGGCGTCGGCGTGAAGATCGATAACGCGGGCAAGATTATTTCCAGCGGCGGGCGAGCGATCGACAGCAGCGGCGACCTGACCCAGGCGCGCAACTACAGCATTTACAACCGGGCCGGCGGGCAGATTCTCGGGTTCAATGACGCCCTGCGCATCGACAGCAATTTCGCCAGCGGCAGTCTGTTGATCGATAACAGCGGCATCATCCGCTCCACCACTGGCCAGGGCCTGGACCTCGATGCACTGCGCAGCGCCGGGGTCACGACCACCATTATCAACCGCGCGGGCGGGTTGATTCGCGGAGATGCCAGCGACGGCATGAAGACCGGCGCCAACGCGACGATCACCAACTATGGCGAGATCTCCACGGGCGATGCCCACAACGCTGACGAGAAGTTCGACGGCATCGATATCGATTCGGCACCCGGCGTGTCGGTGACCAACTACGGCACGATCAACGGTGGCCGTCACGGCATCACCACCGATCTGGGTGCGACGCTGACCAACTACGGGCAAATCACCGGGCGCAACGGCTCGGGTTTCGGCTCCGATGGCGATGGCACCGTGATCAACCACGGCATTATCACCGGTGCCTACTCCGGGTTGCAGCCCAACGGTGACGGCGACGGCGTGGACATCGACAAGCTCGCCCACATCGAAAACTACGGCACCATCCAGGGCGTCGGTGCGGGTGGCGTGGACAAGAACGGCTTCGCCAATGGCAGCGAAGGTATCGCGCTCGGCGGCGGCTATGTACTGAACGCCAAAGACGCGCTGATCAGCGGCGCCAACAGTGCCATTTTGGTCGACGACGGCAGCGGTGGTTCCGGCGTGGCGGCGACGACCCTGGAAAACTTCGGCGTCATTCAAGGCCTCGATGGTTTTGGCGTGAAGTTCGTCGGCGAGTTTGCCGACAGTGTGATCAACGGCGGCACCATCAGTGGCAGCGACGGCCTGGCGCTGGACTTGGGCGGCGGCAACGACAGCCTGACCCTGCGCAACGGCAGCCGCTTCATTGGCGTGGTCGACGGCGGCAGCGGCGTCGATCGCGTGGTCATGGATGACGTGGCAGGCGGCAGCTTCGGCGCCAGTCGCCACTTTGAATCGCTGGAGGTCAAGCAAGGCGCCTGGACGCTGACGGGGAGCGGTGATTTCAGTGACGGCGGCGCAGTGCGCAATGGCGCCACGTTGATCAATCAGGGCGGCATTGCCGGCAGCCTGACCGTTGACGCGGGCGGCGTGTATGCCGGCGGCGGTTCGGTGGGCAACTTGCTGGTCAATGGCACCTTGCAGACCAACACCCGACTCGGCACCGCGGCCGTCACCCGCGACCTGACCATGGGCAGCGGTTCGAC
Organism: Pseudomonas sp. NPDC086251; assembly: GCF_044746405.1. Taxonomy (NCBI): domain Bacteria; kingdom Pseudomonadati; phylum Pseudomonadota; class Gammaproteobacteria; order Pseudomonadales; family Pseudomonadaceae; genus Pseudomonas; species Pseudomonas sp. NPDC086251. The sequence goes on along the minus strand of NZ_JBIVBY010000029.1, from coordinate 83,323 downwards.
CCTGGCCTATGGCGTCAATGCCGATGGCAGCAGCGCGCCGATCCAGGTTGGCGGCACGGCCAACCTCAACGGCGCGACGCTGGCGGTGAACCCAAGCGAAGGCACTTATCCGTGGCAAAGCCACTACACCGTGTTGCAGGCGACGAGCGTCAACGGCACCTTCGGCAAGGTCACCAGCGACTACGCGTTCATCACGCCAACCCTGGCCTACACGCCGACCCAGGTCGACCTGACGTACACCCGTAACGATGTCGCCTTCAACGAATTCGCCGTCACCGGCAACGGCAGCCGCGCCGCCAACAGCCTGGCCTCCCTCGGCCAAAACAATGCGCTGTACAACGCCCTTCTCAATACCACCAGCGCCACGGCCGGCGCGGCCATCGAGCAACTCAGCGGCGCCAGCAACGCCGACCTGACCAGCGCGACCCTTGGTGTCAGCAACCAGATTGGCGGCAGCATGCTGTCGGCGATGCAACAGATGGGCAGTGGTTCCGCGTTGCTGGTGGGCCTCGAGCAACGGGACACGCCGGTCCTCGCCGCTAACGGCGTGCCCAACGCAGCACGCAACCTTAACGACCCGAATGCTCAGGGCCGGCTTTGGCTGCAAGCCATCGGCGGCTACGGCAAGCTCGACGGCGAGCACGGCAGCAGCGGCCTGGAACAGCGCAGCAAAGGCACAGTGCTGGGCGTCGACTGGTCACTCGATCCGCAATGGCGCCTGGGCGTGCTTGGCGGTTACTCGAAGACCGACCTGGATGCCACCGGCGTCGATGGCAATGTCGAGAGCTGGCATGCCGGCGTCTATGCCCTGCGCCAGAGTGGCCCGTTGGCCGTGCGCCTCGGCGCGGCGTACAGCGGCCATCAGGGTGAAAGCAAACGCACCGTGGCCTTCAATGGTTTCAACGACCGCCCCAAAGGCGATTACGACGCCGACAGCCAACAGGCCTTCGCCGAACTCGGCTACGCCATGGGCAGCGGTCGCCTCAGCGCCGAGCCGTTCGCCAACCTCGGCTACCAGCGCTATCACCGCGACAGTTACCAGGAAAAAGGCGGCACCGCGGCCCTGCAGGTCGACGGCCAAACTCAGGACAACTTCAGCACCACCTTCGGCCTGCGCCTTGCGCACCTGAGCAGCCTGGACAACGGCATGAGCCTGACCCCGCGCATGACGGCCGGCTGGAAACACACCTACGGCGATGTCAGCAACTCGACGCGTCAGGCCTTCGTGGTCGGGGGCACGGCGTTCAGTGTCGATGGCAGCTCACTGGACCGTGACAGCCTGGTGCTGGAAGCCGGGCTGGACGTGGGCATCTCGGCGCGGCATAGCGTTGGGGTTGGCTATAGCGGCGAGATCGGCAGCAACAGTCGCAATCATGGGGTGATCGGGCAATGGCAAATGAGTTTCTGACAGAGCGATAGCGACGCGGGTCTCGATTTTTTGTAAGAAAAATCGTCTTCTCTCTCCGATAATGTCAGCCGCCTTTAAGCAGCTGTGCCTTTTCCGCGCCAAACGCCGACATCAGCCGCAGCACCTGCGGACGCGCCTGACATCGGTATTTGTGGCTGCCTTTTAGAGTTTGGCCTCCTGTCAAAAGAGGCCAGACGCCGATGCCCGCTCAACACATTTACCGACCAAAACACCTCGCCTTGGCAATTGCGCTTGCCTTGGGTTGCGCTGATTTTGCGATTGCTCAGCAGACCCCGACCGAGATCGCTTCTCCAGCGGATAAAACGCCGGAGGCGCAGATCGCCGACTTAGATCGCTTCCTGAAAGCTCCCGACACCCTTTCCCAAACGATCAAGAAAGCAACGGACGGCAGCACCCTGCAACTGGACGATCGCAATGATTTGATCACCATAGGGACTCGCGGAAGTATCACCGGACTGCTGGATGGCGGCAGCGGTGAGAACGCCGTACAACTCGATGCCGCAAAAGGTGGCAGCCTTGGTGACACCCGCCAATTCCAGCGACTCGACGTCAAGCAGGGTTCCTGGACAACGACCGGTGAAGGAGACTTCAGTACGGGTGCCCTGGTTCGTCCGAAAGCGACCCTTGCCAATGCAGGACGTATCGCCGGCGATGCGTGGGTCCAGGGCACTCTGAACAATAAGGGCGATATCGATGGCCGCGTCGACGTCTTCGAAAAAGCGGCGTTCAGTGGCAACGGCAGCGTGGGTGCCCTCCACGTTCAGGGCCACATGACGGTCAACCGATTGCAAGGTGCACCGACGGTGAAAGGCGACATGAGCCTGTCGAAAACGGCGGTCTTGTCCTATGAGGTCAATCCCGACGGTTCCAGCGAAACCATCAAGGTCGATGGCACTGCCAAACTCGATAGCACGACGCTGAAAGTCGTCACGACAGAGGGCGAATTTCCGCAGAGCAGCCAGTACACAATCATTGAAGCCAACAAGGTTGAAGGCAAATTCGGCAAGGTCATTAGTGACCGGGCTTTCATGACACCAACCCCGCAGTACAACGAAAAGAATGTCGGCCTGACCTATGCCCGTAATGAAGTGCCTATCGAGAGCCTTGCCGATACTGACAACGGACGGGAGTTCGGCAAAAGCGTCATCGAGCCACCGCACAATAGCCCGGAAGTTCAAATACCCTCGGACGGTGGAAATACTGTCGTCGAGGAAGCGTCGCCAACCACCAGCACTGACACACCGCCAGCAGCGTCTCAGCCTTCGACGGCCGCAAGCGCTTCCGCTACAGCTCAAAAACCAGTATCGAACGCTGCCGTCACCACCCTGCTCGCCTCCAACAAAGAAACGGCCTCATACGCCCTCGAACAACTGGCCGGTTCCAGCAACGCCAACCTGGCCAAAGCGACCTTGAGCAGTGTCGATCCGGTCAGCGCCAGCCTGCTTTCAGCTATGCGCCAATTGGGTACCGACAACCAGAGCACGCGAAACAACGCACCACGCCTGGCTGCCGGCAGCGAAGACAATGGCAGGGTCTGGCTGCAAGCACTGGGTCACGGCGGGAAACTGGATCGCGACATTGAGCCGTTGCAACATTCGACCAAGGGACTGTTGCTGGGAGCGGATTGGAGCATCGACGAAGAATGGCGCTTGGGGGTCATGGGCGGTAGCTCCCGTACGCAGTTGGATAGTCGCGAACTCGACGGCAATCTCGATAGCTGGCATCTCGGCGCTTACGCGTTGAGGCACAACGGTCCGATGTCACTTCGGCTTGGCGCGACTTACGGCAGCCACGACGGAAGCACCGCACGCCGGGTCGCCTTCAGCGGTTTCAGCGATCGCCCAAAAGGCAGCTACGATGCCAACACCCAACAAGCCTTCGCGGAGGTGGGTTACAACCTTGGCCGCTACAATGTCAGCTTCGAACCGTTCGCCAGCATCGGCTACCAACGCTATCAGCGCGACGGCTACACCGAAAAAGGTGGGGCCGCGGCGTTGAAGGTTCATGAGCAAGCCCAAAGCAACATGAACAGTACGTTTGGTTTGCGCCTGGCGAAGGTCGAGACCCTGGATAACGGCATGCGACTGACGCCGAGGTTAAGCGCCGGCTGGAAACACACTTACGGTGAGCTCTACACCCACACCCGCCAGCGGTTGGTCACGGGTGGCAACAACTACACCGTTTACGGTGCCGAGCTGGATCGCAACAGCCTGCTGGTAGATGCCGGCCTGGACCTTGGGGTCTCGGCAAATCACAGCGTGGGGGTTGGCCTTACCGGCGAAGCCGGCAGTGACAGCCGCAGCTACGGCGTGATGGGGCAATGGCGGATAGCGTTCTGATCCCCCACTGCCTCAACACCACCCCCCTGTAGGAGCTGTCGAGTAAAACGAGGCTGCGATCTTTTGATTCTGTTTTTTAAAAGCAAGATCAAAAGATCGCAGCCTCGTTTCACTCGACAGCTCCTACACGGCACGATGTTGATCGGCGCACAAAAAAAGGGGAGCACATGCTCCCCCGAGGTTTAAAACAGTGTGATCTCAGCTGTTAAATCAGCCTTCGATCTCGATCAGGATTTCGCCCGGGTTCACCCGGTCGCCCTTGGCCACGTGAATGGCGGTGACTTTGCCGGCGATGGCGGCCTGGACTTCGGTTTCCATCTTCATCGCTTCGGTGATCAGCACCGCCTGGCCAGCCTTGACGGTGTCGCCTTCCTTGACCAGCACGTCGACGATATTGCCCGGCATGGTGGTGCTGACATGGCCCGGTGCAGAGGCTTGCTTGCGCTTGCTGCTGCCGCCGCTGACGAACTCGTTGAGCGGCTCGAACACCACTTCTTCCGGCATGCCGTCGATGGACAGGTAGAAGTGACGCTTGCCTTCAGACTTCACGCCAACACCGGTGATGTCGACGCGGTAGGTTTCGCCGTGGACGTCGATGACGAACTCGGTCGGCACGCCTTCGCCACCGGCCGAGGTCACGCCACCGGCTTCTGGAATCGGCAACAGCACTTCAGGCGTCAGGGTGCCGGCGGCACGTTCCTCGAGGAACTTGCGGCCAATGTCCGGGAACATGGCGTAGGTCAGCACGTCTTCTTCGGACTTGGCCACGGCGCCGATTTCGGCACGCAGCTTGGTCATTTCCGGCTTGAGCAGATCGGCTGGACGCACGTCGATCACGTCTTCGCTGCCGATCGCCTGGCGACGCAGCTTCTCGTTCACGGTGCCCGGCGCCTTGCCGTAGCCGCCTTGCAGGTAGAGCTTCACTTCGTTGGTGATGGTCTTGTAACGCTCGCCGGCCAGCACGTTGAAGAACGCCTGGGTGCCGACGATCTGCGAAGTCGGGGTCACCAGCGGCGGGAAGCCGAGGTCTTCACGAACGCGCGGGATCTCTGCCAGCACTTCGCTCATGCGATTCAGGGCGCCCTGCTCTTTCAACTGGTTGGCCAGGTTGGAAATCATCCCGCCCGGTACCTGGTTGACTTGAACACGGGTGTCGACGGCGGTGAATTCGCTTTCGAACTGGTGGTACTTCTTGCGCACGGCGTAGAAGTACAGGCCGATCTCTTGCAGCAATTCCAGGTTCAGGCCGGTGTCGAACTCGGTGCCTTTAAGGGCAGCGACCATCGACTCGGTGCCTGGGTGGCTGGTACCCGAAGCGAAGCTGGAGATCGCGGTGTCGATGTGGTCGGCACCGTTTTCAATGGCTTTGAGTTGGCACATGGTGGCCAGGCCAGCGGTGTCGTGCGAGTGAATGAACACGGGCAGCGACTGCTCGCTTTTCAGCGCCCTGACCAGTTCGCCGGTGGCGTACGGGGTCAGCAGGCCGGCCATGTCCTTGATCGCCACCGAGTCGCAACCCATGGCTTCCATTTGCTTGGCTTGGGCCACGAACGCGTCGATGGTGTGCACCGGGCTGGTGGTGTAGGCAATGGTGCCCTGGGCGTGTTTGCCCGCCGCTTTCACCGCTTCGATGGCCACGCGCAGGTTACGCACGTCGTTCATCGCGTCGAAAATGCGGAACACGTCGATGCCATTGACCGCAGCTTTGGCAACGAACGCCCTGACCACGTCATCGCTGTAGTGGCGGTAGCCCAGCAGGTTCTGGCCGCGCAGGAGCATTTGCAGGCGCGTGTTAGGCAGTGCGGCGCGCAGTTGGCGCAGACGCTCCCACGGGTCTTCTTTCAGGAAGCGTACACAGGCGTCGAAGGTCGCGCCGCCCCAGCATTCCAGCGACCAGTAGCCGACTTTGTCGAGCTTGTCGCAGATCGGCAGCATGTCTTCGGTGCGCATACGCGTGGCGAGCAGCGATTGGTGGGCGTCGCGCAGGATGGTGTCGGTTACATGGATCTTCTTGGACATTGTTTTATTCCTCACAGGCCTGCGTGGGCGGCGATGGCGGCGGCGATGGCCAGGGCCAGCTCTTCGGGTTTGCGCTTGATCGAGTAGTTGGTCAGTTCAGGGTGGCTTTCAACGAAGCTGGTGTTGAACTGGCCGCTACGGAATTCCGGGTTGCGCAGGATTTCCTGATAGTACGCGGCGGTGGTCTTGACCCCTTGCAGACGCATGTCGTCGAGGGCGCGCAAGCCACGGTCCATCGCCTCTTCCCAGGTCAACGCCCACACCACCAGTTTCAGGCACATGGAGTCGTAGAAGGGCGGAATGGTGTAACCGGTGTAGATCGCCGTGTCGGTGCGCACGCCGGGGCCGCCGGGGGCGTAGTAACGAGTGATCTTGCCGAAGCTCGGCAGGAAATTGTTTTTCGGGTCTTCGGCGTTGATCCGGAACTGCAACGCGAAACCGCGGTGCTGAATGTCTTCCTGTTTCACCGAAAGCGGCAGGCCGGACGCGATGCGGATCTGCTCACGGACGATGTCGATGCCGGTGATTTCTTCGGTGATGGTGTGTTCCACCTGCACCCGAGTGTTCATCTCCATGAAGTACACCTCGCCCTCGGCGAGCAGGAACTCCACGGTGCCGGCGTTCTCGTAACCCACAGCCTTGGCCGCACGCACCGACAGGTCGCCGATGTAGGCGCGCTGTTCGGGGGTCAGTTGCGGGCTCGGGGCGATTTCGATCAACTTCTGGTTGCGACGCTGGATCGAGCAATCACGCTCGAACAGGTGCACCACGTTGCCGAAGCTGTCGCCGAGGATCTGCGCTTCGATGTGCTTCGGATTGACGATGCACTTTTCCAGGAACACTTCCGCGGAACCGAACGCCTTGGTGGCTTCGGAAATGACCCGCGGGAACGCTTGTTCAAGTTCTTCGCGGCTGTCGCAGCGACGGATACCGCGGCCGCCACCACCGGAGGTGGCTTTGAGCATGACCGGATAACCGATGCGGTCGCCTTCAACCAGGGCTTCGGCGATGTCCGCGACGTTGCCTTCAGTGCCCGGGGTGACGGGCACGCCCGCCTTGATCATGCTGCGACGGGCTTCCGTCTTGTCGCCCATGCGGCGAATCACTTCAGCCGATGGACCGATGAATTTGATGCCGCGCTCGGCGCAGATGTCCGCCAGTTCGGCGTTTTCCGAGAGGAAACCATAGCCGGGATGCAAGGCATCACAACCGGTTTCCACCGCCAGGTTCACCAGCTTGCGCGCATTCAGGTAACCCGCCAGTGGCTCGGCACCGATGCTGTGAGCCTCGTCCGCGCGCTTCACATGCAAGGCATGGCGGTCGGCGTCGGAATAGATCGCGACCGAGCGAATGCCCATCTCGGCGCAGGCACGCACGATTCGTACGGCAATCTCACCACGGTTGGCGATCAGGATCTTTTTTATCACTTGGAGGTTCCCTTGAGCCGGTGGTACCCACGACCTGCTAGACCAGGTCGACGCGTGACCAAATGTTTCGATTTAGTCGCAGCCCCACACTAGCCCCCACAAGGGATTAACAAAAATGATTAATTATTGGGTCAGGCATAAGTAAAGACTTATAGTTGATGCTTCAGCCTGCGGCGAGAGCGCCTAAAAAATGCGTAAGTCCTTGATGCGTATGACATTGCGTCAATTGCAGATTTTCAACGAAGTCTGTGATTTGCGCTCCTACAGCCGTGCGGCTGACGAAATGTCGCTCACACAGCCGGCTGTCAGCCTACAGATCCGTCAACTTGAGGAACTGATTGGTCAGCCTTTGTTCGATTACGTCGGCAAAAAACTCTACATGACGGAAGCGGCCGAAGCACTCCAGCGCGCCAGCCGGGACATTTTCGGGCGCCTGGAAAACCTCGATATGCAGCTCTCGGACATGCAAGGGTCGTTGCAGGGTCAGCTGAAACTGGCGGTGGAATCCAGCGCCAAGTATTTCGTGCCGCACCTGTTTGCCGCGTTCAAGCGCCAGCACCCTGAAGTGAACCTGCAACTGACGGTGGTCAATCGCGGGCAAGTGATTCGACGCCTGTCGGACAACCGTGATGACCTGGTGATCATGTCCATGGTGCCGCAGGACATGGGGCTAGAGTTCTTGCCGTTCCTCAACAACCCGATCGTTGCCGTGGCGCCACCCGATCATCCGCTGTGCCACATGGGCCCGCTGCGCTTGCAGGATCTTGAACCGTACACCCTGCTGATGCGCGAACTCGGCTCCGGGACGCGGCTGGCGTGTGAAGAGTATTTCAAAGAGAAACGCGTGCACTTCAACCAGACCCAGGAAGTCTCGTCGGCCGAAGCTCAGCGTGAATGTGTGGTGGCGGGTCTGGGCGTGGCGCTGTTGACGCGACACGCCCTGAACCTTGAATTGGCGACCGGCGGGCTGATCGAACTGCCGGTCGAAGAGCTGCCGCTGTACCGCAGCTGGTGCCTGGTGCAGGCCAAGGCTAAACGGCTGTCACCGGTGGCTCACGCATTCCTTGCGTTTATTCGTAGCGAACGGGTGCAGATCAGCGCGCTGGTTGAGCGTTTCGACGGGAAGTTGCCGGCGCTGCCTGCCAGTAGTTGAGTTCCAACTCAGGAAAATCACCAATCTCGGCCAGTAGCTGACGGCGTTCGCAGCGGTCTTCGATAGCGCGGCGGAATTCCATGCGGCGCTGGTCTTCTTGCTGACGACGGGTTTTGACAGCGCTGTTGCGTTCTTCGTAGGGCTGGGCCATTTCGAGTCTCCCAAGGCGAGTACGGGAGTTACACGATGAACGCTGGGGATGACGGTTTGGCGGCGGGCCGGTTACAGGGATGTGAACATTGGCGAAGGGTGTGGCGAGTTTGAGGACGCCTTCGCGAGCAAGCCCGCTCCCACAGGATAACGCGATCAAAATGTGGGAGCGAGCCTGCTCGCGATTAAGGTCGGAACGACCTTACGACGACGTCAGTCGTCCAGCGCTTTCACCGATTTGGGCGACAAGCGCAAACTGCGAAGGCTGCGTTTGACGCTCTTGAGGTGATTGACCAGGCTCGGCCCGCGCGCCATGGCCACGCCCATCGCCAACACGTCGATCACCACCAGGTGGGCGATACGCGAGGTCAGCGGCGTATAGATTTCAGTGTCTTCATGCACATCGATCGCCAGGTTGACAGTCGACAGCTCGGCTAACGGCGTCTGACTCGGGCACAGCGTGATCAGCGAAGCGCCGCTTTCGCGCACCAGATTCGCGGTGATCAACAAGTCTTTGGAACGCCCGGACTGGGAAATGCAGATCGCCACATCAGTTGGCTTCAAAGTAACCGCCGACATCGCCTGCATGTGCGGGTCGGAATACGCCGCAGCAGTCAGCAGCAAACGGAAGAACTTGTGCTGGGCATCCGCCGCTACTGCGCCCGAGGCGCCAAAACCATAGAACTCGACACGTTGGGCCTGGGACATGAGCGACACCGCCCGCTGCAGTTCCACCGGATCGAGCTTCTCGCGAACTTCCATCAGCGTGTGCAAGGTGGTGTCGAAGATTTTCAGGCTGTAGTCAGCCACCGAATCGTCTTCATGGATCGCGAACTGCCCGAAGCTCGCGCCCGCCGCAAGGCTTTGCGCCAGCTTCAACTTCAAGTCCTGGAAACCGGAACAACCAATGGCACGGCAAAACCGCACGATGGTCGGCTCGCTGATGCCCACGCTGTGGGCCAGGTCGGCCATGGAACTGTGCATCACCGCCGCAGGGTCAAGCAGCACGTGGTCGGCGACCTTGAGCTCCGACTTGCGTAACAGGTGGCGTGACTGGGCGATGTGTTGCAGCAGATTCAAGGGGCTGGACTCTTTGTTATTGGCAGGTGCCGGGGATGTAGCAAGCTTGTAGTTATACTACATGAATCGGCTTTTTGCCTGCTCAATGCGTAACCATATCCCTCGACTACAGGTGCGCGCGCTCGATGTAGCGCTTGTCGCCGGTGTCCTGGCGAGTCATCGATTCACGCCCTCCAAGGTAATAACGGCAACTAGGCGAATCACTTTAAGTCTCTCTTGTTAGTTGCCAAGCGATTAACACCATCAAACATACAACCTTACAAATGCAAACCGTATATACCCACCACAAATAAATTTAGTTGGGTATATTGCTCGGGCAGGAAGCAACATCACTTAAATTAAAAGGAGTTACACACTATGAGCATTAAAACCAAAAACTGGACCGCACAAATCGACCGCATGCCTGTTGCACCTTCTTTCCGCACCTTTGGCACCGTGACCGTAGCGCACACGGGCATTACGCCAAAACTGGAAATGAGTGCAATTCAAGACAAATCCTTTGATCTGCGACTGGAGTTGAAACTTGAAAACTCCAATGAAATCTCGTTGCAGGTCGAAACGGATAAATTGGTTGAATATAAAGTACTGGGTGATTCCAACGTCACTGGCGTCAGTATCTTCTACGAAGGTAAGTTGCTGCATCATATTGATAAAGTGCTGATTACCAACTAACAGCACATCGCTTCAAGGCTTCCCGTCAATCCACTACAGAAGCTGACGGGAAGCTTTCCACTCGCTCAGTCTGCGCCCTGCTCTCGTAGCAGAGCAGCCAGCCCATCCGCCTCAATCGGCCGGCTGATCAAATACCCCTGCACCTCATCGCAGTGTTCGCCCTTGAGAAACTCAAGCTGCTCTGCCCGCTCCACTCCCTCAGCCACCACTTTCAACGACAAGCCGTGCGCCATGGCAATGATTGCCCGGGTGATGGCCGTGTCCACACTGCCCTCGCCCAGACCGCTGATAAACGCCTGGTCAATCTTCACGTAATCCACCGGAATACGCTTGAGGTAGCTCAGGGACGAATAGCCAGTGCCGAAATCGTCGATCGCCAGTTTTATCCCCAGATCGCGCAACTGCTGGAACGTCGCGATGATGTGCTCGACGCTGTCCAGCAACTGGCTTTCCGTGAGCTCCAGCTCAAGGTAGTGCGGCGCCAGGCCGGTTTCTTCCAGCACCTGGCGAACCAGACTGACCAATTTGCCCTGACGCAGTTGATGCACCGACAGATTGACCGACACCCGAATCGGCGCAAGCCCCTGGCGCTGCCATTCGCACGCCTGCCAACAGGCCTGACGCAATACGAACTCGCCGATGGGGCCAATCAGCCCGGTTTCCTCGGCCAGCCCGATGAAATCCCCCGGCGGCACTTGGCCCAGCGTCGGATGATCCCAGCGCACCAGCGCCTCGGCGGCATTCAAGCGGCCCGTGGCGAGGCACAGTTTCGGCTGGTAAAACACCTTCAGTTGCTTCTCTTCGATGGCTTTGCGCAGCTGATTTTCCAGCTGCAAGCGCTCCAGCGTGCTGGCTTGCAAGCTGTCGGTGTAGAACTGGAAATTGTTGCCACCCAAATGCTTGGCATGCTGCATGGCCATGTTCGACTGGCTGACCAACGCGGAAATCTCACGCGCGTTGTCCGGCAACAGGCTGATGCCCATGGACGCACTGACCACCAGTTCATGACCGTCGACGGTCACTGGCAAGCGCAGCTTGCTGGACAAGCGTGTCGCCACCCGCGCCAGGCTTGAGAGGTTGCCGTAGGCGTTGAACAACACCGCGAACTCATCGCCGGACAATCGTGCAATGGTGTCCGCCTCAGGCAGCGCATTGACCAGTCGCCGGGCCATTTTCTGCAACAGCTGGTCAGCGATCTCATGGCCGAGGCTATCGTTGAGCAGCTTGAAGCGATCCAGATTGATGTGCAGCAACGCCAGGCTGCGGTGGACGCCCTGGCGTACGCGCTGATGAGCCTCGTTTAATCGTTCGCGGAACAGCGAACGGTTGGCAAGGCCGGTCAGTTCGTCGTAATGAGTCAAGTAGCGCATGCGCTCTTCGGATTCGCGCCGAGCCGACAGATCGGCGAAGAAGCCCACAATATGGCTCACGTTTCCCCGAGCATCACGCACCGTATTCAGTTGCAACAGCTGCGGATACAACTCGCCATTCTTGCGGGTTTCCACCAGTTCGCCTTGCCAGCTGCCGTGCTGTTCCAGCGCCTGATGAATCGCCCCGTAGTGCCGACGGGCATCGCGACTGCACGGCAACTCGACCACGTTGCGCCCGAGCATGTCCTCGATGTCATAGCCAGTGACCCGGCTGAAGGCTTGATTGACCGCGATCAGCGCGTAATTGGGGTCGAAAATCACGATGCCTTCGCTGGCCGCTTCAAATACGGTTGCCGCCAGTTGCCGTTGCGCTTCCAGGCTTTTGCTGGCACTGATGTCGCGTCGGGTACCAACCATGCGAATCACCCGGCCATTTTCGCTGCGCTCAACCGCGCGGCCCCGGTCCTCGATCCAGACCCAGTGACCGTCACCATGGCGCACGCGGTATTCGATCTGGTAATCCTCAGTGCGGCCCTTCAAATGCTCGACCAGCGCGCGCTTCAGTGCTGGCAAATCATCGGGGTGCAGGCGTGGTTTGAGGTGACGCAACATCGCCGTCACGTAGTCCGGCTCCAGGCCAAACAATTCTTGAAGTTGAGTGTGATGGACTTCATCGGTTTGCAGGTTCCAGTCCCACAAACCCAGCTCACTGGCCTTCAACGCCAGCGCCAGACGCGCTTCACTTTTGCTCAGCGCCTGATTGGCGGCGTCCAGTTCCAGGCTGCGCTGGGCGACACGGCTTTCCAGACCGATCTGAATTTCACGCAGTTCGTCTTCAGCACGACGACGCTGGTCGATTTCCTTGGCCAGCTTTTGATTGAGCTGGTCGCTGCAGTTTTGCGCTTGCTGCAAATGCTCAATCAGCGCCTGATTCTGGAACCGCCGCAACAGCCCGCTATCAATCAATCGATTGACCTGCCAGGCGACGACGCTCAATGCGCCGAGCAGAATCAGGCCGAACCAGCCCCAACCCTGACCTTGCTCATCTCCGCCCCAGAACAAATAGCCGATGGCCGGCAACAGACAGGGCAAGGTAAAGGACAGGAAGGCTGGCAGGCTGACGGCGTAGGCAACGCTGGCCGAGAGGGCCGCGGCGCCGATCAGGCCGAAGACCCAGGCTTGCTGCATGAAGTTGTCTGCAGGGGCCAGCGCAATGCCGGCGCCGGCCAGGGTCAGGCCGGTGAGACCCGAGCCGAGCAGAAACATGCGACGCCAGATCGGATGAGCCTGCCGGTTGGGGATCGCGGAATCGAAGGCCGCCACCTGAATCACCCGCAGCGCCACCAGCGACAACAACCACACCAGCCAGACGCTGACCAGGAAGTAGCGCTGCGGACTCCAGAGCAACCCGGCGCAGACCAGACCATTGATCAACATGAACAGCGTGGGCAGCAGCGAGCCTTGGTAAAGCAGGCGCGTGCGTTCGACCGCCATTTCCATGGCGTACTGTTTACGGATAACCCGGGGCTCCACAGTGGGGCCCGACAGGTCGGAGCTGAGGGTCATAGGCAATGTTCTTGTTCTTATAATGATGAGCATGAGCCCGAAACGTCGACGGAGCATACACAAGCCAGTGCCCGGACCAAACTGCCCCAAGTCATAAAATAGACGAAAGTCTCGACCGCCCGCACCCGCGTAAAAGCAGGCAAGCGAGCCCCGCCAACGCTTGCAGCCAGTGACCGACCGGTCGTCCTCCAACTATCTTTCATCGGCTAAAGCGATGCGGGGTTTGCCCGGTGTGACGCCGCCCCCTAGAATGCCCCGATGCGCGATGATCTCTCCCTTCTGCTGAACTCCCTCAACGATGCCCAACGTCAGGCCGTAGCTGCCTCCGTGGGTCGTCAGTTGGTCCTGGCCGGTGCTGGTTCCGGTAAAACCCGAGTGCTGGTGCACCGTATCGCCTGGTTGATCCAGGTCGAAAACGCCTCGCCCCACTCCATCCTGTCGGTGACCTTCACCAACAAGGCCGCTGCGGAGATGCGTCATCGCATCGAGCAGCTGATGGGTATCAACCCGGCCGGCATGTGGGTCGGCACCTTCCACGGCCTGGCGCACCGCTTGCTGCGGGCGCACTGGCAGGAAGCCGGCCTGAGCCAGACCTTCCAGATTCTCGACAGTGACGACCAGCAACGGCTGGTCAAGCGGGTGATCCGCGAGCTGGGCCTGGATGAGCAACGCTGGCCAGCCCGTCAGGCCCAATGGTTCATTAATGGGCAGAAAGACGAAGGTCTGCGCCCAAAACACATTCAAGCCAGTGGCGACCTGTTCCTGGCGACCATGCGCAACATCTATGAAGCCTATGAGGCGGCGTGCCTGCGCGCCGGCGTCATCGACTTCTCCGAGCTGCTGCTGCGCGCGCTCGACCTGTGGCGCGATCACCCGGGCCTGCTGGCGCATTATCAAAAGCGCTTCCGGCACATTCTGGTGGACGAGTTCCAGGACACCAACGCCGTGCAGTACGCCTGGTTGCGTTTGCTGGCCAAGGGCGGCGACAGCCTGATGGTGGTCGGCGACGACGATCAGTCGATCTACGGCTGGCGTGGCGCAAAAATCGAAAACATCTATCAGTACTCCGACGACTTCCCGGACGCCGAAACCATTCGCCTGGAGCAGAACTACCGCTCCACCGCCGGGATCCTCAAGGCCGCCAACGCCTTGATCGCCAACAACACCGGACGCATGGGCAAAGAGCTGTGGACCGAGGGCGGCGAAGGCGAAGCGATCAACCTGTACGCCGCGTTCAATGAGCACGATGAAGCGCGTTACGTTGTCGAAACCATTGAAAGCGCGCTGAAAACAGGCCTGGCTCGCAGCGATATCGCGATTTTGTACCGCTCCAACGCCCAATCGCGCGTTCTGGAAGAAGCCTTGCTGCGCGAGCGCATTCCGTATCGCATCTATGGCGGCCAGCGCTTCTTCGAGCGGGCGGAAATCAAGAACGCCATGGCTTACCTGCGCTTGCTGGAAGGCCGTGGCAATGATGCGGCGCTGGAGCGGGTGATCAACGTTCCTGCCCGTGGCATCGGTGAAAAAACCGTCGAAGCGATTCGCGACCACGCGCGCCACAGCGATGTGTCGATGTGGGAAGCGATGCGCCAATTGGTGGCCAACAAAGGCCTGACGGGTCGTGCCGCCGGGGCGCTCGGAGCGTTTATCGAGTTGATCGAGAACCTCGCCGCCAAGTGCATGGACATGCCGCTGCACCTGATGACCCAGACCGTCATCGAACAGTCGGGGCTGATTGCCTACCACGAAGCGGAAAAAGGCGAGAAAGGCCAGGCACGGGTAGAAAACCTTGAGGAACTGGTCAGCGCCGCGCGCAACTTCGAAAACGCTGAAGAAGATGAGGACCTGACGCCGCTGGCAGCCTTCCTCGGTCATGCGTCGCTGGAGGCCGGGGACACTCAGGCCGACGAGCACGAAGACAGCATTCAGCTGATGACCCTGCACAGCGCCAAGGGCCTGGAATTCCCGTACGTGTTCCTGGTGGGCATGGAAGAAGGCCTGTTCCCGCACAAGATGAGCCTGGAAGAGCCCGGCCGCTTGGAGGAAGAGCGTCGCCTGGCCTACGTCGGCATCACCCGCGCCATGCAAAACCTGGTGATGACCTATGCTGAAACCCGACGCCTGTACGGCAGCGAAACCTACAACAAGGTGTCGCGTTTCGTACGGGAAGTGCCGAAAGGCCTGATCCAGGAAGTGCGGCTGTCCAACAGCGTCAGCCGCCCGTTCGGCGGTGGCCAGCAGCAGAGCGCCAGCAGCCTGTTTGGTGGCAGCGAGATCCCGGACACCGGGTTCAGCCTCGGTCAGACCGTGCGACATTCGGTGTTCGGCGACGGCGTGATCCTGAACTTCGAAGGCGCCGGGGCTCAGGCTCGGGTGCAGGTGAATTTCAGCGAAGGCAGCAAGTGGCTGATGCTCGGCTATGCGAAGCTGGAAGCAATCTGAAGCTCGCCTGAGGGCTAATGTGGGAGCGGGCTTGCTCGCGAAGGGGCCGTGTCAGCAGACATCAATGTTGACTGACACACCGCTTTCGCGAGCAAGCCCGCTCCCACAGGGTTAAGCGCTAACCAAAGGAAAAATCATGGGCTCAGGCTTCTTTTCTTCCTGGACATTCTGGGCCCTGATGTCGGCAGTTTTCGCCGCGATGACCGCAATCTTTGCCAAAGTCGGCATCGAAAACGTCAATTCCGACTTCGCCACCCTGTTGCGCACCGTGGTGGTTTTGGTCAGCCTGGCCTTGATTTTGTATGCGACGGGCCAATATCAGTCATTAGGATCTATCTCCGCCAAGAGCTATTTATTCCTGCTGCTGTCTGGTCTTGCCACCGGTGCCTCGTGGATTTGCTATTTCCGGGCGCTGAAACTTGGCCCGGCCTCGCTCGTCGCCCCAGTCGACAAGCTCAGCGTGGTGCTTGTGGCGGTGCTGGGCGTGATCCTGCTGGGAGAGCGGCTCGACCTGCGCCAGTGGGGCGCAATCGCTCTGATCACGGCCGGCGTGGTCATGTTGGCACTGCGCCGCTAGGCAGCCCTTCTACAGAACTTATCCATTCCTCCTACAGACCAACGTTAACAGGCCTTTTGGCGCTGACTGAAGCTGAACGCAACCTGTCAGGCAAAAGCCCGAAACACTCTGCCGCTAGCCAGTATCACTTCAGCTGTGCAACATGGCGCGCGTGCCATCCACAAATGGGAATTCCCTTTATGAAACGTTTTCTTAGCATCGCCATGGCGTTGTGCATCGGCCTGACGATGAGCCTCGACGCCAACGCCAAGCGCTTTGGTGGCGGCAAAAGCGTCGGCGCCGCGCCGACCCACCAAACCAGCCAAATGGCTCCTTCTTCTGCCGCGGGCGGCGCTGCTGCGACCGCTGGTGCTGCCGGTGCCGCTGGCACTGCTGCAAAAGCCGGCGGTGCTTCGCGCTGGCTCGGCCCTCTGGCCGGTATCGCGGCCGGTGGCCTCCTGGCCTCCATGTTCATGGGCGGCGGCTTCCAGGGCATGCAGATCTTCGACATCCTGATCATGGCGGTCATCGCCTTCCTGGTCTTCCGTTTCATCGCCGCTCGTCGTCGCAAGCAGCAGGAGCACCTGGCTCCAGCCGGCGCGCCGATGCAGCGTGAAGTGTTCGAGCAGAAGCCAGCAGGCATGGGTTCGATCTTCGGCGGTTCGGCCGCTCCGGTTGCCGCTCGTCCGGTGATCAATGCACCGGCCTGGTTCAATGAAAAGAATTTCATTGAAGCGGCCCGCAACCATTTCCAGTCCCTGCAGCAGCATTGGGACGCCAACGAAATGGACAAGATCGCCGAGTTCGTGACCCCGCAAATGCTGGAGTTCCTCAAGCGCGAACGTGCCGACCTGGGCGAAGGTTTCCAGTCCACCTACATCGATAACCTCAATGTACAACTGGACGGTGTGGATGATCGCGCCGACAAGACCATCGCCACCCTGACCTTCACCGGTGTGTCGAAAACCTCGCGTTTCGACCAGGGCGAAGTGTTCAGCGAAAGCTGGAACATGGAACGCCCTCAAGGCGAAAACCAGCCTTGGCTGGTCGCCGGTATCCGCCAGAACGGCTGATCCGCTCTGCGTTAAGTACGTTGTAATAAAAACCCCGGCCTCGGCCGGGGTTTTCTATTTCGCGGTTGCATCTATAGCGAGCTACTGTATAAACCGCCCCAACTAAACCGCGCCATCAAGCAAGAGGATCCCGGACGTGGAAGAAATCATCGAACAACTGCGTGAAGCCAACGAACCGGTACCGGTCCCCTTGGAGCTGCCTGACGAAGATCAACTGGTGGAAATCGAAGAACAGCTGTTCATCGACATCCCGTTTGTCTTCAGAGAATTTTTGCTGACCGTCAGCGACGTGGTCTACGGCAGCCTGGAACCGGTGACCGTCACCGACCCGCAATCCCACACCTACCTGCCAGATGTTGCCGCTAACGCCTGGGATGCTGGCGTTGATCGCAGCATGATCCCGATCTGCCAGGACGGTGATAACTACTACCTCGTCGAAGAGGATGGCACCGTGGTGCTGTGGCTGGCCGAAGAAGAACTGATTGCCGAAGAAACCTGGGAATCGGTATGGCACTGGGCGCGGGACGTCTGGCTGGAAAGCTGATCTTCCGTATCCCCCGACTCTGTAGCAGCTGCCGAAGGCTGCGTTCGGCTGCGCAGCAGTCGTAAATCAGTCAGTGAGGTGTTTCAGGTCAACCGAGTCAGCAGGTTTACGACTGCTTCGTAGCCGAACGCAGCCGTCGGCAGCTGCTACAGGGGTTATGTCAGTGGCCGGATGCATCCTTGTGGTTGTCCAGGGTTTCCAGCAAGGCCACCTGCATCCGCGTGTGCACGCGGATGAACCAGCGCCAAAGCAGCGCCGCTACGGCGGCCGCGACCACGACGATCAGTACCAGCAACTTGTTGGTCGGCAGAATACTGGCCGACAAGGCTGCCAACAGCAGGAAAATCACCAACAGCGAGAGAATCGGGATCACTTCAGCGATCACCCGGCGCACTCGCTGTGTGTGTCGGCCGGCCATCTCCGGCTTCACGCCCATCTCCGCCAACAGCATCGACAGCGCCTTGAGCTTGCGATAGGCGGCGATCAGGAACGGCAGCGACAACAGCAGCGCCCCACCCCAGATCAACGCTTTCTGCCAGCTCGGGTCGCTGATCCAGCCCTGCAAATACGTGGACATGCGCTCAGCGAAGTACGCGCCCGAAAAGAAAATCGCAATCACCAGCGCCAGATTGACCCCTACCTGCAACAGAATCCGCCGAATCATCGACGCCAGCAGCGCGCCCTCGCCCTGCGGCTGGATGCTGCGCAGCCATTCGCCGTACATGCCCAACACGCGCCCCAACCGCTGCGGCATCACCGCTGCCAGTTTGATCGATAGTGGGTCAGCGGCGCGGATCAGATAGGGTGTCAGCAGCGTGGTGATCACGGAGACGGCCACGGCCACCGGATAGAGGAAGTTGCTGGTGACCTGCAGCGTCATGCCCAGCGCCGCGATGATGAAAGAGAATTCACCAATCTGCGACAGACCCATACCGACCCGCAGTGAGGTGCGTCCGTCATTACCGGCGATAAAGGCGCCGAGCCCGCAGGACAGCATCTTGCCGAGTACTACCGCCACGGTGATTACCGCGATCGGCCAGGCGTATTGCAGCAGGATCATCGGATCAAGCATCAGTCCGATAGCGACGAAGAAGATCGCACTGAACAGGTCGCGAACCGGTTCGATCAATCGCTCGATCTTCAGTAATTGCCGGGACTCGGCCATGATCGCACCAATCAGGAAGGCGCCAAGGACCATGCTGTATTCAAGTTTGACCACCAGCAGGCAGAAGCCAAAACACAGGCCCAACACCGTAATCAGCAGCATCTCGTTGCTTTCAAACTTGGCCACGTAGGCCAACAGTCGCGGCACCAGCAGAATGCCGATGACCAGTGCAACGATCATGAACAACGAGAGCTTGCCGACCGTAGAAAACACTTCGCCGGAACTCACCGTACCGCTGACCGCGATGCTCGACAGCAAGGCGATGATGCCGATACCGAGGATGTCCTCGACGATCAACACGCCGAAGATCAGCTGGGCAAAGCGCTCGTTTTTCATCTTCAGGTCGTTGAGCGCCTTGACGATGATGGTGGTCGAGGAAATCGCCAGGATCGCGCCGAGAAACAGCGAGTCCATGGTGTTCCAGTCGAACCAGCGGCCGATTTCGTAGCCGATCCAGATCATCAGCACGATTTCCAGGAACGCCGCGATAAACGCTGTCGCGCCGACCTTGAGCAGTTTGCGCAAGCTGAATTCCAGGCCCAGGCAGAACATCAGGAAAATCACCCCGAGTTCGGCGAGGGTCTTGATGGTTTCTTCGTCGTGGATCAAGCCGAAGGGCGGCGTGTGCGGGCCGATGATGAAGCCGGCGACGATGTACCCCAGAACCACCGGCTGTTTGAAGCGATGAAACAGCACGGTCACCACACCCGCGACCAACATGATCACTGCCAGGTCCTGAATAAAACTGATGGCATGCATGGTGTGGGCTCCTGGGGTGACATTGCTCAGGTGCCGGACGCGGGAAAGGTCCGATCGAGCAAAGTAAAAAATCCGCTTTCCGCGTAGGAATTGCCCTTGAGGTGGGCTTTTGAAGGGTAACACCGCGACTTCCGGCAGAAAGGCGGTGCAATATATGGAAACAGATCGATCCGGCGTGACGGCGACCACCCGCCCGGCGTCCCGATAACTGTGGTTTGTAAAAACCGACCAGGCATCCGCAGAGGTGCGTCCCCGAAA
Source organism: Pseudomonas sp. NPDC086251 (assembly GCF_044746405.1). NCBI lineage: Bacteria > Pseudomonadati > Pseudomonadota > Gammaproteobacteria > Pseudomonadales > Pseudomonadaceae > Pseudomonas > Pseudomonas sp. NPDC086251. Next base: position 63,321 of record NZ_JBIVBY010000029.1, on the reverse strand, counting down.
CCCTGCCTTGAACCGTGAGAATGCTATGGAACCCGGAAATGCCCAGCTGTCTATGACGGTATTGATGACCCCCGACATGGCCAACTTCTCTGGCAATGTCCACGGCGGTACCCTGCTCAAATACCTCGACGAAGTGGCCTACGCCTGCGCCAGCCGTTATGCCGGCCGCTACGTGGTGACCTTGTCGGTAGATCAGGTGATTTTTCGCGAGCCGATTCATGTCGGCGAACTGGTGACCTTCCTGGCCTCGGTCAACTACACCGGCAACACCTCCATGGAGGTGGGCATCAAGGTGGTGACCGAGAACATTCGCGAGCGCTCGGTGCGCCACACCAACAGCTGCTTCTTCACCATGGTCGCGGTGGATGACGCCCGCAAACCCGCTGTCGTGCCGCCCCTGCAACCGCAGAACAGCGAAGACAAGCGTCGTTTCATGCAGGCCCAGCAGCGCCGGCAGATTCGTCAGGAACTGGAAAAGCGCTATCAGGAAATCAAGGGCGACTCCTGAGCTGTTCAGTAGGCTTGATGTCGTTCATTAGATAGTCTTCGCGAGCAAGCCCGCTCCCACATTAGGTCTCTGTCGTACACAAAATTTGTGTTCACAGGAGATCCAGTGTGGGAGCGGGCTTGCTCGCGAATGGGGTCAACCCGCAACTCAGAGGCTGATCGCCGTCGCCTCGAACCGCACCCGCGGATGGGCTATTCGGTCTTGAGCCCGCACCAGTTCCAGCTCATAGCTGGAACACGCCTGGGTTTCCAGCAGCACTTCGTGCACCGCCGACGCGGCGAACTCGAAGGCCGCCACCAAGCTGTCGCCCAACAGCACCCGTGCCAGAAACAGCCCGGAGGTCAGGTCGCCGACACCCACCGGCTGACGTGGAAACGCCAACAGCGGACGGCGCAAATGCCAGCTTTCCTCGGCCGTCACCAGCAGCATCTCGAAGACGTCCGACGGTTTGCCGGGATAGTCCAGATGCTTGACCAGCACTGCCTTCGGACCGCGCACCAGCAGCGCTCGCGCCATGGCGAGGCAGTCGAACAGCGATTGCGGCTTGCGCCCGGAAAAGCTGTCCAGTTCCAACTGGTTCGGGCACATGAAGTCCGCCACGGCAGCCGCTTCCTGCAACAGGAAATCGCTGACTTCCGCGGGCACGCTGCAACCTTTCTCCGGGTGGCCCATCACCGGGTCACACAGATAGAGCGCCTTAGGATTCATCGACTTGATCCGCGCCACGCCCGACAGAATTGCCCGTCCCTGCGCCGCACTGCCGAGGTAACCGGACAGGACCGCATCACAGTTGCCCAGCTCACCAATCGCAGCGATGCCTTCGACCAACTCGGGAATCTGCTGTGGCGCCAGCACCTCGCCGGCCCACTGCCCGTATTGGGTGTGGTTGGAGAACTGCACGGTATTGAGCGGCCACACATTCACCCCGACCCGCTGCATCGGGAAAACCGCGGCGCTGTTGCCAGCGTGGCCGAACACCACGTGGGACTGGATGGCGAGCAGATGGGGCGTACGTTTCATTCGGTGAGTTTTCCGTAAACGATTGAAATTGGAGCCGCGCAGTATGCGACTAAACGCAGCCTGTACGACAGACCGGCGACGCAGTTAAGCTGACACTATCTTGTTGGAGCAACCTGTTGATGCTGACCCTCGGAAATATCTTCGTGCTGATGCTGTTCGCCACGGGCGGCGCATGGCTCTGGCACAACCACGGCCTGCGCGAACGCGCGCTGGAGCGGGTCAAGCAGCATTGCAGCAAGCTTGGCATCGAGTTGCTGGATGGCAACGTGGCGTTGAAAAGAATCGCTTTCATCAAAGACGCCAGCGGTCGGCGGCGCCTGGCCCGTGTGTATAACTTTGAATTTACCGTGACCGGAGAAACCCGCCACACCGGCACCATCACCCAGTTCGGCGCCCACAGTGCGCAGATCGAGCTGGCGCCCTACCCAATGCCACACGACGACACTCCGCCGGTGGTCGACGTGGTCAAGCCCCGCGCCGAGGTGATCGAGCTGAGCCAATGGCGGCAGGAACACACCAAGTGGCGGCCGTAAGGTTGATGTTAGCCAGTTAGAACCCTTCGCGGGCAAGCCCGCTCCCACATTGATCTCCGTCGTGCACAAACTTCATGTTCGCTGGAGATCCAGTGTGGGAGCGGGCTTGCCCGCGAAGAGGCCCTCAAAAACCACCCAATAACTCACTAATTCTCTTGATTCCGGCAACCCGCCAAGCCTTTCTGCAGCAATTCAACATTCTGCGGCTCACTAAAGATCAGCTCAATCCGCGAATCCCGCCGCCACTCACTGTCTTGCCAATTCAACCCCGAGTTATCCACCGCATTAACCGAAACCCAACCCTCAGCGCTGTGGATAACCAGCTTCGCCCGCCGCCATGCAAGACCTTCAAGCCACCGCCTAACAAGTGCAGTATCGAATACCTGGCTCGGATGCCAACGCCAGCCAATGCTCCAGCCACCCTCCTGCTCCTGGCTCATACAAATCGGTAGTGCAGGATCAGTCCAGATGGCCGGCATCTGCGCCACTCCTTTAGGCGCAATAAAGTTATCCACACCCGCTACTGCCTGAACGCCAAGACCCGGTAATTCGCTCAACGGCAGCTGCGCCTGCTGCGTCCAAAACAGAGGACGAGCAGGCAACCGTGTGGCGATTCGTTGCCGATCGTTGTCGTCGAGACCTTCCGCCTTGTTCAGCAGCAACAAACCCGCGCTGCTCAACGCTTCCTGTTGCGACTCGGGCAGCGCTTTGCCCACAGCGAGCGCTTGGGCATCCAGCACCAATACGCAAGGCTGTACTGCCAGTACGCCTACCCAAGGTGCTTCATTCAACTGTTTGAGCAACTGTGCCGGATGTCCCAACCCCGAGGGCTCGATGAACAGCCGATCCGGCCGCGCCTTGCGCAGCAACCTTCCGAGGCCGATCTGAAACGGCGCACCGTTGACGCAACACAAGCAGCCCCCGGCCACTTCACCCAGTGCGATACCATCGGCGTCCTGGGTCAGCAGCGCGGCGTCGAGGCCAATCTGGCCGAATTCGTTGATCAGCACCGCCCAGCACTCGCCGACCGGCCGCTGCATCAGCAAGTTCTTGATCAGGCTAGTCTTGCCGGCACCCAGCGGACCCGCAACGACGTGAGTGGGGATGTTCTGCAACATAATCAATGTTTTCGAAGGAGATAAAGAATGCGGTGGATGGGATTGTCGTTGCTCTTGGCGCTCTGCTCCGGCGAAGCGTTGGCTCAGGCGTGTGTAGTACATAGTACGGGCGCGAGAATTGACGTAAAAGTATGCCAGCAGAACCGCAACATCCCGGAAAAACTCTTCGCCGAAGGCTTCTGTCAGCCAAACCTTCCGGGGCAGAAAGTCGAGGTGCAGTACGTCGACCAATGCCCCAGCGGTGCGTTCGGCGTATGCAGCAACGCCCAAGTCGCCAATATGCCTTACCGCCAGGATATTCACTATTACGGCGTGGCCACCGATGCGGCGTATTTGAAGCCGTTTTGTGAAGCGCAGAGCCAGGGCACCTGGCTCAAGCCTTGAGCCTAGCTGACCCAGTCGAGGGTCAGGATTAAACGACGCTCACACGGAGCGAGATGCGGTGAGCGATGGATCAGGCCGAACCCTTCGTTGCCATACCATTTCTCACCCTTGAGCAGCGCTACGTCGCCGCTGGCGATCTGCTGGATCAGCGAATCGTCCCGGGGTTCGGCATCTGGTTTGCCCAGTTGCTGACGCTCCATCGCTCCCTCCTTCAGCCACTGGCTGCCGATTCCGGCGTACGTGGTGATCAAGCGCACCGGCACGTGATCGACGTGGAAGCGCGGGCACATGGCCTTGTCCAGAGCCCGCAGGCGCAGGCCTATGCGTTTGGCGCCCAGCAGGCAGGCGAAGGCGCTGACTAGCCAGGAAACGTCGGCGATGAAGCCTTCGTAGCCTTCCAGATCGCTGAAGCCTGAGGCCAAGCCTTGGAGATTGGGTTCGGCTTCATCGCTTTGCATGTCCAGCGACAGCCCTTCGGCCAATGGTTCGTTAAGGGACAGCAGCAGGCTGCCAAAATCAGCGATGTGTACCGGGAGTTGGCGGTTCCAGACGGCCAGGTTTACGTCGTCCTCAAGGATTTTGGCCAGCGCGCCTCGGGGGTTGAGCCATGGTGTTGATGTCTTGTTCGAAAGGACGCCTTCGCGGGCAAGCCTGTTCTCACAGGGTTCAATATGAGCATCAGGCGGCCTCTTCATGCCAAGGGCCGAACGGGTCCGGCAGCAGTCGCCAGCGCTCGGCACCCAACGCCATTTCATCATCGCTCAGCAGGCAATCGTCGAGTTCGGCGATAAGTTGGGCGAAGTCGATATTTTGCCCAATGAACACCAATTCCTGACGGCAATCACCGGTCGTGGCGGTCCAGTTTTCCATGATCCCGGTGGTGCTTTCCTCGTCCTGTGGCCACTGTGTTTTCGGCACGAAACGCCACCAGCGTCCGGCGAAACCGTGGCGCATCAGGCCGCCGGCCTGGGACCAGCTACCGGCGTCCATGGGCTTGCTCGCCAGCCAGAAGAACCCTTTGGAACGCAGCAGTTTGCCGTTCACCCACGGGCGGTCGATAAAGCTGAAAAAGCGCTGCGGGTGAAACGGGCGACGTGCTCGGTAAGCGGTGGAGGCGATGCCGTACGCTTCGCTTTCCGCTACATGCTCGCCCCGTAGTTCCTGCAACCATCCCGGTGCCTGAGCGGCTTTGTCGAAGTCGAAACGGCCGGTGTTGAGGATCTTTTCCAGAGGGATTTCACCCATGACCATCGGGATGATTTCCGCCTGGGCATTAAGCCGTTCGAGGATTGCAATCAGCTCCTGGCGCTCGCTGCTGCTGATCAAGTCGATCTTGCTGATCAGGATCACGTCGGCGAATTCGACTTGCTCGATCAGCAGGTCAGTGATCGAGCGTTCGTCCTCCTCGCCCAATGTTTCACCTCGGGAGGCCAGACTGTCAGCGGCCTGGTAGTCGAGCAGGAAGTTCATGCCGTCGACGACAGTGACCATGGTGTCGAGCCGGGCCATGTCCGCCAGGCTCTGCCCGTCTTCGTCGCGGAAGGTGAAGGTTTCCGCTACTGGCAGCGGTTCGGAAATGCCGGTGGATTCGATCAGCAAGTAATCAAAACGACCGTCCCTGGCGAGCTTGCTGACCTCTTCCAGCAAGTCTTCGCGCAAGGTGCAGCAGATACAGCCGTTGCTCATTTCCACGAGTTTTTCTTCGGCACGATTCAAGCTGACATCCCGCTGGACCTCGCTGCCATCGATGTTGATTTCGCTCATATCGTTGACGATTACCGCGACTCGCAGGTTGTCGCGGTTGCGCAGCACATAGTTGAGCAGCGTGCTTTTACCGGCGCCGAGAAATCCCGACAGGACGGTCACGGGGAGACGATTGGGCATCAGGTGTTCCTCACAGGAATGCCCGATCAGAGAGCCGGGCTTGATGAAAGTCCGTTCATGAAAAAGGCATGGTTGATTTTAATGTAATAACATAACATGTAAAATCAATTCCCACGATGGACCTGCTCATGAATGCGCTGACTCTGCCGGATATCGCCGCGCAGGCCTCACGCCAAGCCCTGCCACTGGAGTGGGTGGGCATGTGCGGCATTGCACTTCCTGTTTTATTCGATGGCCAACGACTGAGTGCCAAGGCCGATGCGGGCGTTAGCCTCGATGATGGAGAAGCGCGCGGCATTCATATGTCGCGGCTCTATCTGGCGCTGGAGATGCTTGAACAGGAAAACCTGACACCCGCCCTGTTGCGGCGCGTTTTGCAAAATTTCCTCGAGTCCCATGACGGCCTCTCCCACAGTGCCTACTTAAAAATTCACACTGATTTACTGCTTAAAAGACCTGCGCTGATCAGTCCGTTGGCTGGCTGGAAGACCTATCCAGTGAGCATCGAAGCACGTCTGAAAAACGCAATGTTCCACGTGGAACTAAAAATCGACATCGCTTATTCCTCAACGTGCCCGTGCTCAGCCGCACTCTCGCGGCAGCTGATTCAGCAGCAATTCATTGATGACTTCGCCAACCAGCCGCTGCAACACGCCGATGTTTTGGCTTGGCTCGGATCGCCAAAAGGCATCATCGCGACGCCGCATAGCCAACGCAGCACTGCGAAATTAAGTCTCCGTTTGGACGACTATTTGGATGACCTGCCCCTTATCGCGATCATCAACGACGCCGAAGCAGCGCTCGGCACCGCCGTTCAAACCGCGGTAAAACGCGCGGACGAGCAAGCCTTCGCACTGGCCAACGGACAGAATCTGATGTTCTGCGAAGACGCCGCACGACGCTTGAACTTCGCCCTGAAACGCTCCCCTGGCATCAGCGCCTTTCACCTGAAAGTCATCCACGCCGAGAGCCTCCACGCTCATGACGCCGTCGCCGAAAGTCGCTGGAATTGGGAGTCCGTATGATCCGTTGCCAGGCATTACGCTGGGGTGCGCCGGGCCAACCGCTGACACCTGCCGTGGATTTCGATCTCCCTGAAGGAAGCCTGACGGCTGTCATCGGCGCCAACGGCTCCGGTAAAAGCAGCCTGTTGAAAGTCATCGCCGGCCTGCAGAAGCCATTGTCGGGAAGCGTCATATTGGATGTTCCACGCAAGGGCGGTCTCTCGTTCTTGCCCCAGCAGCAACACCTCGACCGCCAATTCCCCATCAGCCTCCAGGAGTTGGTAGCCGCTGGTTTCTGGGGTAGCAAGCAATCGACAGAGGTGCGCCGCCAACGCCTCAATGCAGCCCTGGAAGACTGGTGTCTGAGAGACTTGGAACAGCTTCCACTGATGGCGCTCTCCGGCGGTGAATTGCAACGCGCCCTGCTCGCCCGTTTGAGCCTTGCTGATGCACCGTTGCTGCTGCTCGACGAACCCCACGCCGCCCTCGACGAACTCGGTCAGGCACTGTTGTGGAAACATATCCACGCCTGGCATGCCGAAGGCCGGACCCTGGTGGTCGTATGTCATGACCTGGCTGCCGTTCGCCAACACATGCCAAAAACCCTGCTGATCAAAAGCAGCGGCTGCACCCTCGGGGCGAGCGTCGATCTGATCCATCAACAACCGCAAACGCAGGTGGCCTGATGATCGCCGCCGCGCAACTTTGGCAACCGTTCCACGAGTTCGTTTTCATGCGCCGAGCGCTGCTTGGCGGATTGGTCCTGGCGTGCAGCACAGCCCCACTGGGCGTGTTTCTGATCCTGCGCCGCATGAGCCTGATCGGCGATGCCGTGGCTCACGGCATCTTGCCCGGCGCCGCGCTGGGTTTCTGGTTCGCCGGGTTGAGCCTGCCTGCGCTGACCCTCGGCGGTCTGGGTGCCGGCCTCAGCATGGCCGGACTTGCTGCATGGATCACCCGTCGAACCGGCCTGCGAGAAGACGCGAGCCTCGCCGCGATCTACCCGATTTCCCTCGCCAGTGGCGTGCTGATCCTGGGCATCGCCGGCAAACGTCTTGACCTGCTTCATCTGCTGTTTGGCTCGGCGTTGGCCGTCGACGGTCCGACGCTGACGGGCATGCTCTGGGTCTCGGGGTTCAGCCTGATCGCCATGGCACTCATCTACAGGCCGCTGTTGCTGGACACCCTCGACCCGCTCTTCCTGCAAACGGTCAGCCGTCTCGGCCCGTTGGCGCACGGTGTATTCCTGACCTTGGTGGTCCTGAACCTGGTGATCGGTTTCCAGGCCATCGGCGCATTGATGGTGGTCGGCTTGATGATGTTGCCGGCGGCCGCCTCACGCTTCTGGAGTCGTCGTTTGCCGGTGTTGATGGCCATCGCCGCCGCGCTCGGCTGCCTCTCGGTGTGGTTCGGGTTGCTGCTGTCGTTCTACTACTCGCTGCCCAGCGGCCCCGCCATCGTGCTGGTGGCTGGCGGTTTGTATGTGCTGTCCGTGGTGTTCGGGCCGGTCCACGGTTTGCTGCGCCGCCCGCCTTTGCTCACATCCCCATGAGGTCTTACCCGATGCGCGCTTTACTCGTGCTGTTCAGTTTGATGCTGTCGATGTCGCTGTCTGCCGCCGAAAAACTGCAGGTGGTCACCAGCTTCAGCATCCTCGCCGACATGACGCATCAGGTCGGCGGCGACCACATCCAGATTACCAACATGGTCGGCCCGGACGCCGATGCCCACACCTATGAACCCACCCCGGATGATGCCAAAGCCTTGCTCAAGGCCAGGCTCATCATCAAGAACGGGCTGGGTTTTGAGCCATGGCTGGATCGATTGGTGACCAGCACCGAGACCAAAGCACCGGTGATCAGCGCAAGTCGTGGCGTCATTCCACGCGCCCTTGATGAGGACGGAGAAACCGTTCCCGACCCGCATGCCTGGCACAATCTGGCCAACGCCGAGCTGTACATCGGCAACATCACCAAGGCGTTGATCGCCGTCGACCCGGCGAACAAAGCGGACTACGAACGCAACAGCCAGGCCTACCTGAAACAGATCTATGCCCTGCTCGCCGAAGCCAAGGCCAAGCTCGGTTCGCTGCCACCGGGTAATCGCAATATCGTGACGTCCCATGACGCCTTCGGCTATCTGGGCCAGGCCTACGGCATCGACTTCATGGCCCCCCAGGGTCTGTCCATCGAACGCGAACCTTCGGCGGCTGAAGTCGCTGCGCTGATCACCCAGATTCGTCAGGCCAAGGTCAAAGCGGTGTTCATGGAAAACATCAAGGACGCCCGTTTGCTCAAGCAGATTGCCGACGAAAGCGGCGCGCACATTGGCGGTACGTTGTACTCCGACGCGCTTGCAACCCGCGGTCCGGCCAGCACCTTTATCGGGTTGTTCGAGTACAACCTCAACACCCTTTACAACGCGTTGAGCAAGCTATGATCCGCAAGAATCCTTCAGGTGATCTGCCAGTGATTGCGGAGTCAGCCTACGTGGACAAGACCGCGATCATTTGCGGCAAGGTGGTGATCGGCGAAAACGTGTTCGTTGGTCCCTACGCGGTGATTCGCGCCGATGAAGTGGACGACTCGGGTGAGATGGAAGCGATCACGATCGGCGCCAATTCAAACATCCAGGACGGCGTGGTGATCCACTCCAAGTCCGGCGCGGCAGTGACTGTCGGTGAGTTCAGTTCGATCGCCCACCGCTCGATCGTGCATGGTCCATGCACGGTCGGTAACCGGGTGTTCATTGGCTTCAACAGCGTACTGTTCAACTGCGTGATCGGTGATGGCTGTGTGGTGCGGCACAACTCGGTGGTTGATGGCCGGGATCTGCCGGACGACTTCTACGTGCCTTCCACCACGCGCATAGGTCCCAATACTGACTTGTCACAGTTCCCGCCGGTGAGCGTCAGCGCTTCGGAGTTTTCAGAGGACGTTGCGCGCACTAATGTCGATTTGGTGCGAGGGTACAAAGCGCTGCAGAACGAGTTTTGAATTCGACTGAGTCGGGATTGGAATAGAGGTGTTTGTGCGGACGCCTTCGCGAGCAAGCCCGCTCCCACATTAAATCTCTGTCGTACACATGATCTGTGTTCACCGACTATCAAATGTGGGAGCGGGCTTGCTCGCGAATGCTTTTAGGCTCTTGGTTTAACGGTGCCGCAATCCTGTCCCAACCACACCGCGCGAGTGTCGAGGCTACCCTTCTGCTGGATGCCGGTGGCGTTGAAGGTGCCGTTGACCTTGGTGGTGAACTCACGATCGCTGAGGAAGGTGGCGACGCCCGCACCTTGCGCTTTCGGACAGCTGAAACGGAATTTCCACTGGTTGCCGGTGCGCTCGGTGATTTCCTGTTTGCAGCCGGATTGCGGGTCGGTCAGCGGGATGTTGTCGGACTTCACCTGCTCTGGCGTCAGGCACGCACGAATCCCCTTGCCACCCATAGTGATGCCCTGCTTCTCCAGCTGTGCGCGCTGTTCAGGCGTCATCTGGTTCTTTAGCTGGCCGAGGATCAATTGCAGATCCGGCATGTCCTGGTCATCGACCTTCATGTTGCTTGAGGTCAATTCCCACAAACCAGGCTGCAGCATCTGTGCCTGAGCGGCCACAGGAAGTGCCAAACCAAAAGCCACGGCCAAACCCAGCAGACGAACGTTCATCGAGTAACTCCTGATCAGTAGTGGCCGTTAGACGTCAGCCACGGGCTTCGGTTCATGGGCCAATTAAATAGCGACATTTTGCACGGAACATGGTCTGTTAAGCATTGAATCTTCAGGAGCAAGGCTGCCCCATGGATTATTTTGGACCGCATGTTTTCGGTTATCTGATCGCACTGCTGCACTTGTTAGGCATGATTGCCGCCATTCATGCCGTGTTGACCGTTCGGACCGCTCAGGGCTCGATCGCCTGGGCCCTGTCGTTGTTGTTCATTCCCTACCTCACGCTCATCCCCTATCTGGTGTTCGGCCGCAGCACCTTCGATGGTTACATCAAGGCCCGACGCACAGCCAACGAAGAAATGCGCAAGGCCATCTCCGAACTGAACTGGCGCCCGTGGGTAGAAGAGGCGCTGACTGCCCGCGCCTCCAACGCTTATGCCTCCTTGAGGGCCATGCCGAAACTCGGACGCATGCCGTGTCTGGCGAACAACGAAGTGCATTTGCTGATTAACGGCCAAGCCACCTTCGAGGCGATTTTCGAAGCCATCAGCAACGCGAAAGAAGCCGTGCTGATCCAGTTCTTCATCATTCACGACGACCGCCTTGGCCAACGCCTGCAAACCTTACTGCTGAAGAAAGCTGCCGAAGGGGTGGCGGTTTACTTGCTGTACGACCGCATCGGCAGCCACTCGCTGCCCCACAGTTACGTGCAACCGTTGCGCGATGCCGGCGTACAGGTCAAAGCCTTTGCGACGCGCAGCGGCTGGCTTAACCGCTTTCAGGTGAACTTCCGCAACCACCGCAAGATTGTGGTGGTGGACGGTGTGTTGGGTTTCGTTGGCGGGCACAACGTTGGCGACGAATACATGGGCGAAAAACCTCCGCTGGCACCGTGGCGCGATACCCATGTGCAAGTCCGCGGACCGGTGGTGGCCTGCATGCAGGAATCGTTTGCCGAAGACTGGTTCTGGGCTGCACGTTCACTGCCCCCGTTGATCTTGCCGGACGTGTACCCGGACGACGGCGTGCTCTGCCAATTACTGGCGAGCGGCCCGGCGGATTCCTACGAAACCTGTTCGTTATTCTTTGTTGAAGCTATCCATGCGGCGACAGAACGGGTGTGGATCACCAGCCCTTATTTCATCCCCGACGAAGCGGTATTTGCGGCGTTGCGGCTGGCGGTACTGCGCGGGGTGGATGTGCGATTGCTGCTGCCTTCACGGCCCGATCATCGCATTGTCTACGCGGCATCCAGCCTGTACGCCTTCGAAGCAGTACGCGCCGGCGTGCGCGTGTTCCGCTACGAGCCCGGGTTTCTGCATCAGAAAGTGGTGTTGATCGACAGCGAAATCAGCGCCATTGGCAGCGCCAATCTGGACAACCGTTCGTTCCGGCTTAATTTTGAGGTGATGTTGCTGACCGTCGACAGCGCGTTTGCCGGCGAAGTGGAACAGATGCTCAACGATGACTTTGCCCAGGCCCACGAAATTGCCAAAGAAGAAAGCCGGGAGACCCACCGCCTGCAACAGGTCGGCATGCGGATCGCCCGGCTTATTTCACCGATTCTTTAAGGGTTGTAGATGTCGTCGCGGGTCCATGGCAGTTCATGGCTGCCATCGGGATGGGCTTTCACCGCGAGGATCTGGTGCAGGTTGATCCAGCCCTTGGCGAACGCATAAGCGCATCCCGCCAGATACAGCCGCCAGATCCGCAACGCCTGCTCCGGTACCTGCCGGGAGGCGGCTTCCAGATTGTCCTCCAGGCGTTCGCTCCAATGGTCGAGGGTGCGCGCGTAGTGCAGGCGCAGGCTCTCGACATCGACGATCTCCAGGCCAGCTTCGCTGATCTCGGCGGAGATCATCGACAGGTGCGGCAGCTCGCCATTGGGGAATACGTACTTCTCGATAAAGTCACCGGCACCCCGTCCCACTGGCCGGCCATCGGTGTGCTTGGCGGTGATCCCGTGGTTCATCACCAGGCCGCCCTCTTTCACCGCGCCGTACAGGGTTTTGCAGTACTCGGCCAGATTGGCATGGCCGACGTGTTCGAACATGCCGACGCTCACCACCTTATCGAAGCGCCCGTCCTGCGGCAGATCGCGGTAGTCGAGCAGTTGCAGTTCAACCAGATCGTCGAGGCCCTCCTCGGTCACTCGCTCACGGGCCAAGGCGAGTTGTTCTTTACTCAGGGTTATCCCGAACACTTTCGCGCCGAACTCACGAGCGGCGTAGCGTGCCAGTCCGCCCCAACCGCAACCGACATCCAACAGATACTCGCCAGGTTGTAGACGCAATTTGCGGCACAGGTGGCGGAATTTGGCTTGTTGGGCTTGCTCCAGTGTTTCGCTGCCGGTCTCGAAATAGGCGCAGGAATACGCCATGTCGCTGTCGAGCCACAGTTGATAAAACGCATTGGAAAGATCGTAGTGGTAGGAAATCGCCTTCGCGTCGGTTTCCTTGTCATGGACGGTGCGGACCGGCTGACTGCCTTCGTCCTCGTCCAATAACGCCTGACTCCATTCATCGCACACGCGGATCACATCGCTGATGGAACCTTCGAGCTCCAGTTTGCCTTCGACAAACGCTGCCCCTAGCGCGTCCAGGCTTGGATGAGTGAACTGGGTGACCATTTGTGGGTCCTTGACCACAATCGTGACGCTGGGCGTCGGCCCCAGATTGAATTCATGGCCGTCCCAGAGTCGCAAGCGAAGCGGTAATTGCAGATTCTGTAAGGCCGGTGGAAGTTGCGCGAGCATGGATAGTCCCCCTTGTTTCAGACGTCTGATGTGAGGGTAGACCATCTTTAGAAATATAGCTGGCTATCGATTTAATAGCCGATTTCTATAACCCGCGGCGCTCCAACCAGCCGTCGTGAGTCCATAAAGTGATGGTCCTCACCCTAGATGACTACAAATTCGGCATTCAGTTCTAAAAAGTTGATTCGCCCCCGATCACGCGATTTAGAGCACTCGACTGGATGACTCAACGTCGTCCTTGAGTTTGAGTAGCGGCTCCTGAAAACGCAGCAGGCGTCCGGCGTTGCCCAACACCAGCAATGTGCTGAAGTTATGGAGCAATGCAGCGATCATTGCCCCTGCCGCACCGAGCCAGCCGAAGGCCGCGAACGCGACGATTGCCAGCGTCCAGCCCAGACCGATAATCACATTGACCTGCAACGTATGCCGGCACTGACGACTCAAGCGCACACACGTGCCGAGCCGTCGCAGATCGCTGCCGATCAGCACGATATCCGCCGAGGCCAACGCGATGTCCGCCCCGCCCGCGCCCATGGCAACGCCGACCACACCCGCTTTGAGCGCCAGCGAATCGTTAATACCGTCGCCTACCACCATAGGCCTGAAACCATTACCGATTTCTTTCAACACGCGATTGAGTTTGTCCTCGGGCAACGCTTGCGCTTCAACGTCGCTGATCCCGACATCACGTGCCAATGTGTGAGCGACGCTTTGCCGATCTCCGGTGAGCAACAACTGTCGCCCTAATCCAAGTTCACGCAACTCGCTCAGGGCAAAGCGCGCTTCCGGTTTGACGCTGTCAGCCAGCAACAGCCACGCAAGAAATTCACCGTTGAGTGCCAGCCCGGCTATCGGGCCATCGTGCTCGGGAATAGTGGAAGTGGCGATGCCCAATTGCGCGAAGAGCTCCGGTCGACCAAGCGCTGCTTCACCTTGCTCGGTCATCGCCACCACGCCCAAACCCTGGCGCTCGTGAATGTCCGAAAGCAGCAGGAAGTGTTCCTGCGTGACCAACCCGGCGAGTGCGCGGCTGACCGGGTGACTGCTGGCAGAGCCGAGACTGGCGGCCAGTTTGAGGACGTGACTGCGATCCTCTAGAGGACTGTCGATGGACTGCAGGCGCAACGTACCGAAGGTCAGGGTTCCGGTCTTGTCGACTACCAGCGAAGTCAGGTCCGCCAACTCTTCAAGAAACGCCGAGCTGCGAATCAAAATCCCGTGACGCGCCGCCACGGCTACGCCGGCAATTGCCGTGGCCGGCGCCGACAACACCAACGCACAAGGACAGGCCGCCACCAACACCGCGAGCATCGCCTGCGCATCATTGGTGACAAACCAGGTCACCGCGGCCAGCAACAGGACCAGCACCATGTAGCTGCCAGCGTAGCGTTCCAATAAGCGCGTAATCGGTGGCTTGGAACGCTCAGCGCTCTGCATCAGGGCAATGACTTTACCCAAGGTCGACTCATGGCCGGTGCGAGTCACTTCAATGCGCAATAGTCCGTCGAGGTTAATCGCACCGCCGAACACGGACATGCCGACGCCCGCCTCCATCGGCACGGATTCGCCGGTAATCGAAGCGGTGTCCAGGCTGGCTTGGCCAGACAAAACCCGCCCATCCGCCGGCACTCGATCACCGGCGCGCACTTCAACCAGGTCGCCGGCCTTGAGCGTGCCGTTGTCGACTTCGACGATGGCGCCGTCCGCCTGAACCTTGCGCGCGTGGCTGCGAGTCAGTTTGCCCAGCGCATGAATCGCTTCCTGGGAACCGATGACGCTGCGCTCTTCCAGCACGTGGCCGAAGATCATGATGATCGGCAGTAACGCCGCCGTCAGCAGATCGCCCGTCGCCCAAGCTCCGAGCATGGCCAGGGCGATCAGTTGATCGGTGATCCCGTGCAAGCTGGGATAACGCAGGCTGTACCAGGCCGAACGCATCACCGGCACGGCCACCAGCAAAGACGCAAAGCCGAGCAGCAATTGGCTGACACCGGTCTGCTCCGGCGACAACCAGCGCCAGATCAGGCCGAGCGCCAGAAGGCCAAGTGCAAGCATGGCCAGGGTCAACTGGCGTGCGGCGCTACGTTGTTCAGCCGAGGACAACAGGCTCGGTGCAGCGGCAGTTTGGGCGGTCATTGTGCAGCTCCCTGAATGATCAGGCGGGAATCGTCTTTCGGGTTGACCGTGGTCACCGAGCCGGCCTGACCGAGAATCTTCGGCATCCGTTCACGGTAGATGCGCAGCAGCATTTGCGGATCGGTGCCCTGCTGTTGCGCCTTGGCCAGACTCAACACTGTGGCCGTGTCCGCCGAGGCTTTGGCCAAGCGCTCGCTCGCTTGAGCGTGGGCCACTTGCAACGCGCGGTCGGCTTGCTCGTTGGCGGCCTGAGTGAGTTTCTCGGCTTCGGTGCGAGCGTTGGCCACGGCTTTGTCGGCTTGCTGGCTGGCCGTCAGCACGGCGTTAAAAGCATTGACCGCCGGGCCGGGCAAACTCGATTGCACGTCCACGCGCGCCACTTCGATCCCGAGCCCCTGCCCGGTCGACGTCAGTTCGGCCAGGCGTTGGTTGATGCCTTGCACCAGGTCGCCGCGCAAGCGTTCGCGTCTTTCGGCGGCCTTGTTATCGGCGCCGATCAGCTCCGGTCGTGCGACCAGAATGGTGTCCAGGTCACGCGCCGCAGTCAGCGCGACGGCGCTGCGGGTGACCAACCGATCCAGCGCCGGTAACACGTGCTCGCCTTGAAGAACGAAGGCATAGGGTTCGGTCACCTTGTAGAAAACCCGCACATCGAGTTGCACCACGCCCGCGTCACCGGTCAACAGATACCCGGAACCCGCGAGTGCGTCGCTGATCGGCGTGGCAAAACTCGCCACTCGATCAGCCTGCAATGCGACGTCCGTGCGCAGCAGATTTTCCACTCGACGCTCGATCACTCGATCCGCCGCGGGCAACAAAACCACCTGTTCAAAAGGACGCGGCCAAGCCAACAGCAACCCGGCGTTCTGAATACGATCCAACGCGCCAAAGTGCAAAACCACCGCACGATTCTGCGGATCGATTTGACGCACATTGGAAAACGCCCACGCCAACGCAGCCAAGACCGTGATCGCGTAAAGCGCGAGAAACGCCAATCGCCCCGCCTGAATCCATGGGCTGCTTAACTCATTTGTTCCACGTGGAACCAAACTCATGGCTGCGACCCGGACTTGTTTTCGAGCGCCGGCGGACCATCAATCAACACCCGAAACGGTGCGGCATCGGTACGCAAAATCAGTTTCGTGCCGGGCGTGACGATCGTGCCCAAGGTGTCCAGGGAACGCAGCAAGTTGTAGAGCTGCGGAGAACCCGCGTACCCGCGGCCGTAAATCTGTGCCGCTTCAACGCGAGACTGCGCTTCGATGTCAGCCGCTTTTACCGTCGCGTCAGCTTGCACGATGCGCGCATCGCGCTCGGCAGCGGAACGGATTTGCGCGGCTTCACGCTTACCGATGGCCGTGCGCTCCGTGGCAATTGTTTCACGCTCGGCGCGCATGCGATCTACCGTCGCGGTGAGGGTTACCGACGGCAGGGTCAATCGCTCGATACCCACTTGCAGCACTCGCACACCGTAAGTGGTCAGCAACTGCTGATCGATTTGCTGACGCAGCTGCGCCTCGAAATCGGCGATGTGCACCTGATTGGCATCGGTGTTCACCAGGTTGGCCAGGTCAAAACTGCTGGCGGTGGTTTCCAGCGCCGAGCCAACGAACGTGCGAATCTGCCGCGCCGCTTCGTCCGGCTGATTCTGCACGGCGCGCATGAAGCGCTGCACGTTGTCCGGGTCGCCCTGTACCTGCCACGCCACATACGCCTGAACGATGATGCGTAAACCGTCTCGCGTGCCCACATCCTGCAAACCGCTGGACGTGGTGCGCAGTCGCAAATCCACCGGGATCGCGGCCTCGAACGGTGCCGGCCAGCGCCAGCCCAGCCCCGGCTCCAGGAGCACCCGCGATGGATTGCCGAAACGCGTGATCACCGTGGCTTCCCCTGAACGCACTTGCACCAGGCTCGCGGCGGCGATGGCAAACGCGACCAGCAACGCCGCCCAACCGATGCGTCGCCACGGGAACGGGCCCGCTTCTTGAGGATCACCGTGATGGTGATGGTGGTGTCCGTGGTGATGCCCGCCATGGCCGTGATCATGGCCAGCGTGGTCGTCGTGATCGTGAGTGTGCGACTGGCTCAATTGGCAGCTCCTGGCTGAGCGGTCTTACCTGACGGCGCAGGGTCAGCCGGCAGGGTGAACGTACGGAGGTCGATGGTCGGCGCGTTGCTGCTGCCGCCCAGACGATGATCGAGCACCAGCAACTTGGCGTTGGCCAGGCCCTGGGCCAGTTGGCTGAAATACTGTTCAAGCACAAAGGCCTGGCCGGCACTGGCGTAGGCTTTTTGTTCAGCGTTGAATCGCAGGTCAGCCGCTTGCGCAGTGGCGTTGATTTCACGCGCACTGGCCGTCGCTTGATCGCGAGCAACCCTGGCCTGCAATTGCGCCTGATTGGTCGCTTCCGCGGCCGCTCCACGCTCACGGGAAATCAATGCCTGAGCACCAATTTGCGCCGCCTGCACACCGTGATAAGCATTGGCGGCACCGGCCGGTGGATGAATCGCCTCGACTACGGTGGCGAGAATCTCCACGCCGCTGTCGAGTTTCTGCAAGTCCACTTGCACGGCCCGACCGATCTCTTCAGCCAGCCCTACCCTGTCCTCGCCGAGCAAACCGTCGAGGGTTCGCGAAGCAAAGTCATGCACCAGAATCCGGCTGGCGGTGCTGCGAATCAGGGTCGGCACGTCGGCGCTGTTGTACGTCGCGGCCAACGCCGCTTGATCGCTCAGGCCGATGCGGTAGACGAAACGCACGTCCATGTTGACGATCTGGAAGCTCTGCTTGTCGCCACGGCTGCTGGCGATGACCTGGGATTTGTCGTTCACATGACTGGCGTCCCACAAGCGATTGGCAATGGTCGGCGCCGGGCCTTCAGCAGGGTCGGCCACGGACGGTGCCGGTGTTTCGCCGACACTGGTGGCCAACTCGTGAACCACACCGTTTTCGACGCTCAGCACTCGGCCCAACGGCCACGGTAAACCTGCATGCAAACCGGGACCGAACACTTCTACCGGTTTGCCGAAACGCTCATAGATGCCACGCCCTTGCAGCGGTATTTCGTGAATGCCGGTGAGCGACCAACCCACGATCGCCACCACCGCGAGCACCGGCACCAATGCCCGACGCATGTAAGTGAAGGCCCAGATCTGCCGCAGGTCGATGCCGAAGCGGTTGTGCAGTTCGTGTTGCAACGCCAACAAAGGTTGCGGCGGCCAGCGCAGCATGTCGGCGACAACACTTCGCGCCAGCAGCGCCGGTTCAAGTGGCTCACGCT
Source organism: Pseudomonas sp. NPDC086251 (assembly GCF_044746405.1). Classification (NCBI taxonomy): domain Bacteria; kingdom Pseudomonadati; phylum Pseudomonadota; class Gammaproteobacteria; order Pseudomonadales; family Pseudomonadaceae; genus Pseudomonas; species Pseudomonas sp. NPDC086251. Next base: position 45,034 of record NZ_JBIVBY010000029.1, on the reverse strand, counting down.
GTGGACTGAACAGCGACAGCACGGCGCGCAGCAGCAACTCGACGGCGACCAGCCCCGGCAACAAGCCGATCAGTACCGCCAGACGCACGGGCCATACCGAGGTTTCGTTGCCGAACAACAGGCACAAGGCGCTCAGCACCAAACAAATGATCGCCACCCGCGTCAGCTGCGCCAGCGCTCCTGCTTCAGGCCATTGGGCGACATTTTCCTGGGCCAGTTGACGCTCCAGCACCAGCAAACCGAAAGCCAGCAACAACGACAGCGCCGCGCCGGCACTGGCGGATAATCCCAGCGCAGTGGGCGGCAGTGCGAGGTTCCAGACCTGCTCGACGCTGAACAACGTCAACAACGACCAGCCACCCAGCCAAAGGGTCGGTGCGCCGATTTGCACCAGCATTCGCAGCCATCGCTGGCTAATCCGATCCAGCAGCCGTTCATACCAGCCCACCGGAGCAACCACTCCCTGCGCCACAATCTCCTGCGCCACAGGGCTCATCGCCCGTGCGCGCCACTGGGTGATCCACCAGGCAGATTGCAGGCCGGCCACCAGCACCAGCAAACCGGCGCCCTGATTGACCAGCAACACAGGCCACAGCGACTGCGGCGCAAACAGCCCGACAAAAAACGCCAGCACCCAACCGGTCGCAGCGAGAACGCCCAGGCCGATTGCGAACTGGCGTAATCGTCGCCCTTGAAAGACCGCCTGCTGAAAACGCGGCAGCCCCGCTACTTGCGTCCCATCGACATCGAGATCGACTTGCATACCACCCCAGTGTTTTATCGTTGCTCATCGCGCGAATCGTTACGATATAACGAAAGCCGTGAAATTTCCGTTCTTAAATGCTCTATCTAAAGACGCTCAACCTGTCGCTTGCCTGAAGCCTTGACCGAAATGCTTCCGAACGCACATATTACGTTCGTAATTTTAAACGCGGACTACGTTTACCCATCCGATCCTTGTTCAATCCAGGAGTACTACAAGCATGAGCACCTATGACGTCGTGATTCTGGGCGGAGGCCCTGGCGGCTATAACGCGGCCATACGCGCTGGCCAATTAGGCCTGAAAGCGGCGTGTGTAGAAGGTCGCGCCACCCTCGGTGGCACCTGCCTGAACGTTGGGTGCATGCCGTCAAAAGCGTTGTTGCACGCCTCCGAACTCTACGACGCCGCCATGGGTGCGGAATTCGCCAACCTGGGGATCGAAGTCAAACCCACCCTCAACCTTGCCCAGATGATGAAGCAGAAGGATGAAAGCGTTAGCGGGCTGACCAAGGGCATCGAGTTTCTGTTTCGGAAAAACAAAGTCGACTGGATCAAGGGCTGGGGCCACATCGACGGGCCCGGCAAAGTCACGGTGACCGACAGCCAGGGCGGCAAAACTGAACTGAGCGCCAAGGACATCATCATCGCCACCGGCTCCGAACCCACTCCCCTGCCGGGCGTTGATATCGACAACAAACGCATCCTCGATTCGACGGGCGCGCTGTCGCTGGCTGAAGTGCCGAAACACTTGGTGGTCATCGGCGCCGGGGTGATCGGCCTGGAGCTGGGTTCGGTCTGGCGGCGACTGGGCGCGCAGGTGACGGTGGTCGAGTTCCTCGACCGGATCTGCCCCGGCGTGGATGCCGAGGCGGGCAAAACCCTGCAACGTTCTCTTGGCAAACAGGGCATCAGTTTCAAATTGAGTTCAAAAGTCACCAGCGCCAGCACCTCCGCGACAGGCGTTCAGCTCAGCGTTGAACCCGCCGCCGGTGGCACCGCCGAGCTGATTGAAGCCGATTACGTGTTGGTCGCTATCGGTCGCCGGCCTTATACCCAAGGCCTTGGTCTGGAGAACGTCGGCCTCGCCACGGACAAACGCGGCATGCTCGCCAACAAGGGCCATCGCACCGAGGCTGCCGGGATCTGGGTGATTGGCGATGTCACGTCCGGGCCGATGCTCGCGCACAAGGCTGAAGATGAAGCCATGGCGTGCGTCGAACAGATTGTCGGCAAGGCCGGCGAGGTCAATTACGACCTGATTCCCAACGTCATCTACACCAAACCCGAGCTGGCCAGCGTCGGCAGGACCGAAGAACAGTTGAAGGCGGAAGGTCGAGCCTACAAGGTCGGGAAGTTTCCGTTCACCGCGAACAGTCGGGCGAAGATCAACCACGAGACTGAAGGCTTTGCCAAAGTGCTGGCGGATGAACGCACCGATGAAATTCTCGGCGTGCACCTGGTGGGCCCGAGCGTCAGTGAGATGATCGGCGAGTATTGCGTGGCCATGGAATTCAGCGCTTCCGCTGAGGACATTGCCTTGACGTGTCATCCACATCCGACCCGCTCCGAGGCGTTGCGTCAGGCGGCGATGAATGTGGAGGGGATGGCGACGCAGATGTAGGTCTGGGTATTGGCGGTGGCTGGCCTGCCGCTTTCGCGAGCAAGCCCGCTCCCACAATTGATCGCGCCTGTCTGAACAACTCGGTCAAATGTGGGAGCGGGCTTGCTCGCGAAAGGGTCAACCCGGTCTAAAGCGGCAAATGTTCTAAAGGCAACGCCCCCGGCGTCTTCACCGTGTGAATCGCAAAGTTGCTGCGGATGTCGCTCACGCCTGGCAACTTCAACAATCGTCCGGTAAGAAAACGGTCGTAAGCACGCAAATCCGGCACCACCACTTGCAGCAAAAAATCCGATTCCCCCGACACCAGAAACGCCGAAACCACCTCCGGCAACGCCGTCACAGCCAGGCGAAAGGACTCCGCTTGCTCGTCGTTATGGCGTTCTACCTTCACCCCGACAAACACCGTCAACCCAAGCCCCACTTCGTCGCGATCCAGATTGGCCTGATAGCCGCGAATCACCCCGGCTTCTTCAAGCATCCGTACCCGGCGCAAACATGGAGAAGCCGACAGGCCAATCTCGTCAGCCAGTTGCACGTTGCTCAGGCGACCGTCGCGCTGCAGGGCGGTGAGAATCTTGCGGTCGTAGGCGTCCAGTTTCATGGCTTGGCAGATCCCGATAGTTCAAACGTCATTGAGTGGCAGGTTATGCCAATTTACAACGATTTAGAAGCAAACTACGCAACCACCTGCCCTGCCCTAACGCCCTAGACTGGCCCTACCGAATCGACAACGAATGGGGTGCAACGTGGCAGGACTCTGGCTGTTTTTCATGGCGCTCGCGGTGGTTTACCTGTTGCCCGGCCCGGACATGATCCTGCTGTTGCAGACCGGCGCTCGTCAGGGCAAAGGTGCAGCGTTGGCGACGGCCGTGGGCTTGGGCATTGCTCGTGGGTGTCACGTGGCGCTGGCGGCGCTGGGGTTGGCGGCACTGTTCAAGGCCGCGCCCTGGACCTTCGACGTGGTGCGCCTGGCCGGGGCCGCGTACCTGCTGTGGATCGGCATTCAGTGCCTGCGCACGACCCTGCTGCCGAACCTGAACGGCGGCAATCCAACCACCGAGAAAGCGCGGTGGCGCGAAGCGATCCAGCGCGGCTTGTTGACCAACCTGCTCAACCCCAAGGCGTTGTTGTTCTGCTCGGTGCTGTTGCCGCAGTTCATCGATCCGCACGCCGGGCCGGTGCTTGCGCAATTTGCGACCCTGGGCGTGGTGCTGGTCGGCGTCGGTTTGTTGTTCGACAGCGCTTACGCATTGGCGGGCGCCGCGCTAGGCCGTTGGCTGCAACGCAGTCCTTCGGCCCAACGCCTGCAGCAATGGTTGTTCGGCAGCCTGTTGATCGGTTTCGCGGTGCGCCTGACCTTTGTGCAACAGGCCTGAGCTTTACTGCGTCTTGCGCCGACGACGATTGATCAGCAACAGCGCCGCTGCCGTCACCGCTACCACAGCGCCGATCTGCAATGGCTTTTTGTAGGGCCGCAGCGTTGAGCGTGCGGCGTCGGTGACCTGGGTCACATAGCGCTTGTCGGCATTGCGGAAGTCCGGCTCCTGGCATTGATGACCAAAATCGCCAGCCCAAACCACATAGGGACCTTCCTCGACGTATCGACGGTAAAACGCACTTTGCTCCTGCAAGCTGCTCCCCCAGGACGAAGCCTTGCACAGCACCGAAGCAAACGCCTGACTGCTGTGAGGCACATGATCAGCGGCCTTGCTCGCCAGGGCCGTGGCGACAAAACGGTAATGGAAACGCTCATCCGGTTTCGCCACCGTGGCTTGCTGGCGCTGCACTTCACCCTCGGACATCAGCGGTCCGACTTTGAGCGGCGGCGCCTCCAGACTGTAATTGCCACCGAGGGTGGCGTAGTCCGGAGACATCTCGTAACCCAACAATTGCATCCCGTCATAGCGGGCTGTGAGGGCGGCCTGGTAGTAAGCGGACGCGCGGGTAGTCGGCCACCATTTGGACTCGGCTTCCTGACGCATTTGCCCGTACCACTTGGCCCTGGCCTGCAAGTCGGCGTTATCGAAATACGCCGGCGCTTCGTCGTATCGCTCTTCACGCAGCAATCGACGCCCAAGCAAGTTGCGCAGGCTCGCCGCCACCGGCAGCGGCACATAGTTATCGCGCTCCTGCTGGGTCAGCGGTGGCGGTGCCGGCACTTGGGTGTCGACGTAATGCTTGAGTTCATCGAGGGTCAGCACCCGCTCGGCGACCGTCGCCGCATCGAACCAGTAGATGCCCTGGCTGCGATAGAGCTGATCAAACGCTTGCAGGTAATCCCCGCGTTGCAGCGCCAGGATTGCGCTTTCGCCCTCGACCCGGCACTTGGGTTGAAGCGTTTCGTAATCGAAGTCCGGGGTCCGTCGGTCGCCCCAGGATTCATTCTGCGGGAAGGCCTGGGCCGCTTTGGCATACGCGGCAGCAGCGGCGCTTTTATCGCCATCACGCATGGCCAGTTTCGCCCGCAGCCACCATGCCAATCCACCATCGCCAGCGTGCTCGAGGAAGGCCTTGGCGCTGGCGTAATCGCCCTGTTGATAATTCATCGCCGCCAGACGATCCGCGTTGTCGAGGCTACCGCGCGTGCTGGTTTGCAACAGTTTGATCAGTTTCAGCTCATTCGGCGGTTGATCACCAAATGACCAACCCAAGCGGCTGATCAAGGACGCCGTCACCAGTTGCTGCACCGCTGTGCCCTTGAGCAGTGTGGCCAGCTGATCGTCGGGCATTGCCGCCAGATCAGCCATCAACAGTTTCAGCGAGGTGTAACCCACCGCCGAACCGTGGAGATTTTGCGTGACGTAGAGTTTGATGGCGCTGTTCCAGTCGCCGGCCGTGCGTGCAACGCGAGCTTCTTCGCCGAGGCTGGCGACGCCCAGTTCCAGCGGGTCGCTGAAGCCTTCGATGCTCAGCTGACGGGTCTGCTCGAAAGCCTTTCGCGACTGAGCCAGCAGTTCGGGGCCTGCGTCTGCTTCTGAACTCATGGCAAACAGCGCTCGACCCAAGGAGTAAGCCGCCCAGGTGCTGCGCAATGCGCGTTGATCAGCCGGCAACGCCAGCACTTTCTGGAAATACTCGGCCGCCAACCCATGATCACCGGCAGTAAATGCCACGGCACCGGCCAAATAGAGTTTGATCTCGGCGGTCAGGCTCGCGCCCTGCTCTTCGACCTGACGGGCATCGGTCAGGCCGCGAAGTTGTTTCACCAACGCTTGCTGCTCAGCCGTCAAACCGGCCTGCTCGGCCTGGTCCCGCTGATTGGCATAATCGGGCTCATCGCCGTAGCCCTGGTTTGGACTATTTGTCGCATCCGTGACGTTCTTCAGCCCGGCGATGGCGTGCCCGAGGCGGTTGATCTCGAAGTTGAAGTTGCCTTCCGGCAGTTCCGCCAGCGACTGGCCACGGTTGTCCAGCAGACGCATGGGGAAATCCGGCCCACAGGCCAGCGCCGAACCCAGCGGCAAGCTGAGGCTCAGGCAGAGCAAATGGCGGGGCCAGTTACGGGTGAACATTCGAAGCTCCTTGATCAATATGTGCGCAGCGTGCCCAACCGATGGCCCGCTGCCCGCCGGCCGGTATACGGCCGTCGCGCAGGCGGGTGAAGGTAAGCAGATCCGGGCGCTGTTGCAACGCATAACCGGCCAAGGCATCGGCGCCATCACAGCCTTGCACCGCCAGCGTCAGACGCTCGGGCCAGGCGCTGTCGAGATTGCCTTGATTACTCAGGCTGATGTCAGCGAGGCCATCCTGCACCGAGACGTTAAGCGCCAGGCGAATGTCGAGGGCATCGCCGCGAGCCACGGCGCGCAAGGTCGTCAGGCTCCAGGCCCTGCGATCGTTGGCCAGCGGCAGGCGAAACCAGATCAGGCCGGCCAGATGCGCCGGTGGATTGTTGCGCAGCTCGATGCCGAGGCGGCTCAATTGCTGCGGATCGGCCATCAGCTCACGACGCTTTCCACCCTGTTCGATCGACACTTCGCTTTCCACGATCGGTACGCCACTGCCCCCCGGCAATAAGGCCACGCCGTAGGCTGGCAGCGCCAGATAAAATGGTTTCGAAGTAATACGGCTCCAGGCCTTGGCCCATTTTTGGGCCTGATCCGGGTCAAACAAGCCACGACGCGGATCGCTCACCGCGTGCACCTGCAACACACTGCTATCGACTGTGGATAACAGTGCCGGCAGTTCGGGGCTGTCGAGCCAGGAAGGTAATGCGGTGATGCTCAACGGCATCGAGGCGGGAAGAACCGTGCGCAGATGCGTGAGAAATGTCCGATAGGCCGGTAGCCGAGCGTTGCCCGCATCGTGGTCGATTTCCACACCGGAAAGCATCAGTCCCTGGCCCTGCCAATCGCTGAGCACTTGCTGAATCTGCGAGGTGATTTCGTCCTGATCCAGCGAATGGAGCTGGCCATCAAGACGGATCACCGCAATCAACGGCCGACCATCCTGTTTGAGCAGCGCAGGATCAATACGCGCGCGGCTCCAGCCCGCCTGCGGGAACGCCTGCAAGGCCAGCACCCTCAGGGTAGAAAAGTCCGCACGACTGTCCTTTAACGCGGCGTCATGAGCCGGCGTCCATTGCCGTTGCCAGACGTAGAGTTGCTGATCGAGCGGCGCGGCGTCCTGTTGTTCGCAACCAATGAGCAGCACCACCGCCACCAGACAAACCAAAAAACGCATAAAGCCCCTTAAGCCAAACCAAATCCCCTGTAGGAGCGAGGCTTGCCCGCGAAGAACGATAACGCGGTCTACCTTTTGGAAACCGCGGTGCCTGGTTCGCGGGCAAGCCTCGCTCCTACAAGTCGAGCACCAAGGGCTGCGACCCTTGTGCCGGAATCGCACAACATATCAGGACTTGGCCCTCATCCGGCACTTCCGCGGGGGGCTGTGGATAATTCACCTGGCCGCTGATCAAGCGGGTCTTGCAGGTCCCGCAGGAACCGCCACGGCAACTGAATTCCGGACGTAGCCCACGGCTTTCCGCCAACTCCAGCAAACTGCCGCCATCCGGTTGCCAACGCGCTTCTTTGGCCGAGCGCTGGAACACCACCGGGACGGATTTAGTAGCCGCCGGCGGTTGCTCGATGACCACCGCGTCGGGGTCCGGCCGACGACGCAAGGTCGACGGGCCAAAGGTTTCGGCGTGGATTCTGGCATCGCGGATGTCCAGTTCCCGCAGACTGTCGTATAGGCCTTGGGTAAAACTTCCCGGACCACAGAGAACAAAATCCAGTTGATCGTAGTCCTCTTCCTCAAGGATGCTCTGGAGCAATGGCGTGTCGATCCGTCCAGTCAGGTCGAAATCTTCACCTTCGCGCGCCTCGGCTTCCGGCTGACTGAGCAGGCGCAACACCCTGACTGCATCGCCGGCACCCTCGAGCAGCCGATCCAGCTCAGGACGAAACACCTGATCGGCCAACGTCCGCGAACTCTGGAAAAACCAGGTCGGCCGTATATGGCGAGTACGCAGGCCTTGATAAACCACCTCCCGCAGCATCGACAGCAGCGGCGTAATACCCACCCCGGCCGCCAGCAACACCAGCGGTCTCCGTTCATGCGGCGCCACGGTGAAATGCCCTTGCGGCGCACGAGCTTCCAAAAGATCGCCGACCTGAACCTGTTGATGCAGGTGCGAAGACACCCGCCCGTCACGCTTCACACTGATCCGGAAAAAATCATCGGACGGTGCACTCGACAGACTGTACGTGCGGATATGCACCTCGCCATCAATGGTGAAGCGCAAAGGCAAATGCTGCCCGGCCTGGAACACTGGCATCCCGGCACCATCGGTAGGCTCCAGGTAGATCGATCGGATGTTGTGGCTTTGCGCCTCGATCCGCACCACCCGCAACGGCCGCCAACTGTCGCCCAACGCCTGGGCTTGCAAACGGGCGTTAGCCTGAGCCCAGGTGCCCGTCAGCAAACTGGTGGGCGACACGCCGTCGAAGCGCCAGCGCAAAGCCAGGGCAGCGGGCCGACGCACCATGTGTTCCACGTGGAACGTCCACAGGCGCTCGGCGCCTTGAAACGCTTCGATCTGCGGGCCTTCAAGGATGACTTCGGTGCGACCGCTGAGGTGCAGCAGGTCGCCCGAATTGAAATCGATAAACAGCAAACCGGCCCGGGGATTAATCAGCAAGTTGCCCAAGGTGTTGAAAAACAGGTTGCCGGCGAAATCCGGAATGGTCAGGCGATTGCCTTCTACTTGGACGAAACCGGCTTGCCCACCACGGTGAGAAACGTCCACTGAACGTAGGCCATCGACGTCCACGTAACTGGCAACGAAGAAGGTATCGGCCCCGGCGATCATCGCTTTTGCCGCGTCATCCAGTTCGTTGAGGTGCTGTGCGATGCGCGTCGACGGATCCGCCAGCGACACCGAGCGGAACTGCCGCAACTGGATGTATTGCGGGCAATTACCGTAGGACTGTTCAACCGTCACCCCGAAGCCGTTCGCCGACACGGCGCCGACCCGACCATTGACGCGATTGCGTCGTCGCGTGTGCAGTTCGATCCCCAGCAGGCCGATCGCCGCGCCATCGGTCAATTGCGCGGGATCGTCGGCGCCCGGCACGCTGTGGAATTGCAACAAACCGGGCTCGGGCGAGTTAGCAAAACCCGGCGGCCCTTCAAGAATACTGGCCCAGGGATGACCGTCGGCATCGACCGCGCCGTACAGCATGAACGGCAATTGCTGATAGAACGTGCGGTGCTGGTCCGGCATTTCGCTGCGAACCACCCGACGCCCCAACGCTTCCATTCGCTCGGCCACACCCACGTGAGTCTGCAACTGTATCTCGCCAGCATGCCAAGGCGAACGGTCCATAATGGCTTCTCCCCTGCGCCATCGACGCAGTGTGAACGGCCCGACAGTGTCGGGCCGTAAGCATCAGGCAGTTTTTTGCAGGCCGGCGACAGTGCGCGGCATGCCGACAAAACCAGGCAGGGCTTCGATGCGTGCCAGCCACGCACGAATGTTCGCGTAGTCGTCCAGCGACACATTGCCTTCGGGCGCATGGGCGATGTAGCTGTACGCCGCGACATCGGCGATGGTCGGCTCGCTGCCTGTCAGGAAAGCCGACTTCGCCAGTTCCTGATCGATAATCTTGAGCAAGCCGTGGGAATAAGCGATCACCTCTTCAGCGTTGTACGACGCGCCAAATACCGTAATCAGTCGTGCCCTGGCGGGGCCAAAGGCAATCGGCCCAGCGGCAATCGACAACCAGCGCTGCACTTTGGCCGCACCGACCGGATCGGTAGGCAGCCAGCGACCGTTGCCGTATTTCTGCGCCAGATACACCAGGATCGCGTTGGAATCGGCCAGCACCACGCCTTGATCATCAATGGCCGGTACTTGACCGAACGGGTTCAGCGCCAGGTAGTCAGGCTGTTTGTGCGCGCCCTTGGCCAGATCGACAAAGACCAGCTCGGTCGGCAGTTGCAGCAGGGACAGCATCAACTCCACACGGTGAGCGTGGCCGGAACGTGGGAAGTTGTAGAGTTTGATGGCGTGCATAATCGACTCCGCTGGGTGTTGGCGCCGTTCAGGAGTGATCAGCACCGATAGCAGCCATCTTCCACTAACGTTGAAAACAACAGAATAACCAGCAAACGCAATCCATTATTTCATTCAGCGCAATTATCCTTTAACCGTGCAAGTCCGGGTGTTCACGCAGCGCCTTGACTGCAAAGTCGACAAAACTGCGAATCCGCACCGGGGCCTTGCGTCCGCCCTGGTACACCACATGGATGGGCAAGGGCGGCAATTCGAAGTCAGCCAGGACAATTTCCAGTTCACCGGTCGCGACCTTGCTGGCGACCTGATAAGACAACACTCGGGTATACCCCAGCCCCAGGCACGCGGCGGTAATGGCGGCTTGATTCGCCGTGACCACCAGCCGTGGTTCGGGACGGATGCTCAGCGGCTCTCCCGCTTCAAGGAATGGCCAGCTCCTCAGCTGACCGATAGCGGACGTCGCAATAATCGGTGCCCGCGCCAGCTCTTGCGGATGTCGAGGCCGACCCCGGGCAGCCAGAAACGCCGGCGAGCCACAAATCACCCGCCGCACTTCACCGACCCGAATCGCATGTTGATTACTATCGGGTAACTCGCCGATGCGCACGGCCACATCAATGCCCTCCTCGACCATGCTCACCACCCGGTCGACCAGCAGCGCGTTGATGCAGACTTCAGGAAACTGAGTCAGATAATTCACCATCACCGGCGTGACAAACAATTCACCGAACAATACCGGCGCTGTGATCGTCAGTTGCCCACGCGGGTGGGCGTGACTGCCCGCCGCCGAATCCTCGGCTTCCTGCACCTCAGAGAGAATCCGCCGACAGTCTTCGAGGTACCGCTGACCCGCCTCACTCAAATGCACACTGCGCGTGGTACGCGTGAGCAGCAGCGTGCCAATGCGCTTCTCCAGCGCTGCCACCGCCCGCGTGACACTGGCCGCCGACATGCCCAAACGCCGCGCCGCCGCCGCAAAGCCCTGGTCCTGGGCAACGGCGGCGAACACTTGCATCTCCTGGAATCGGTCCATGGGCGTGTCCTCAATTCAGATAAAAAAAATCGCAACCTCAAGGCTGCGATTTTTTAGGGTGTTCTCGAACAATATAGGTCAACACACGTTTCTAGTGAATCTGGGCCCTCAAGCACCATAAAATTCCCCGCAGGGAAAATAAACGCCAACACAAAGCCATGTCTTCACCTATACCTTTATCTCATTGTAAACAATAAAGGTCGATACAAGCCTAAGCCAAATGTCTCCTCAGCATTCTCAAAGCTGCTGGCCCATACTGGAAGACAAGCTCAGCGACAGCTCCTTAAAACGCAAAGCGGGAAGTTAGGAGAAGATTGGTCCCATGTCTTTCATAGAGCAAGCTGTAGAGGCACTACAGAAGGCCAAGAAGGTGGTCTTTTTCACTGGCGCTGGTATCTCCGCCGATAGCGGTATCCCTACGTACCGCGAAAAACTTTCTGGGATCTGGGCAGGATACGATCCGAGGGATTTAGAGACGGCCAAGGCCTTTCGGGAGAACCCAGCATTGGTATGGGGATGGTATCTGTGGCGGCGGCTCCGAGTCGCTCAAGCAGAGCCAAATGCCGCACATCTTGCGATGCCGCGCATGGCTAACTCACAGCGCCAGATTTCTGTTATCACCCAGAATATTGACGACCTCCATGAACGAGCAGGCTCGTTAAATGTGGTGCATTTGCATGGCAGTTTGGCAATGCCCAAGTGCTTCGCCTGCCATCGGCCCGCAGTTGCGCCACCAGATCAATCAGCAGTGTCGAATGAGGGCGCTCTGATCGAGCCTCCTAGGTGTCAGCGTTGTAACGGCAAAATGCGTCCTGCGGTGGTCTGGTACGGAGAGGATTTGCCGCCCCAGGCTTGGAAGGCCGCAGTCCAACTTGTGAAGGATTGCGATCTTCTGATCTCAGTGGGCACCTCTGGCATCGTCATGCCTGCCGCAGGCCTTCCTGACCTTGCGTTGGCGTCCGGAGCTTCGGTCATTCATGTGAACAAGGCTGACGTTGCAATGGGTGAACAGAGGGAGTTCATGCTGATGGGGGCTGCCGCCGAGATACTGCCGATGCTGCTCGAAAGGATAGAGACGGGTAAGTCCAGGGGGCTTGAGCTTTGAAGCTGCATTGCGAACACGCGTTTGTGGTCTGCCCATTAGACCACTACAGGCGTTAGAAAGGCGTGTTTGCAGGACGCTGACCGTTTTACGAATAAGGTTTATAGGGAATTATAGAGCGATTATAAAGCGATTCTGGCGTTGGCGCCGCCGCAGGATTACCCGTAGCACCGATATGTCATGACCTAATCTGCCCTTTCGTGAAATACCCACCCGAGGTGAGGTACTGACAGGATATTGTTCAATTTAGAATCGGCAGTTGGTCATTTCTGCCCAATGAAAAAAGAGAAAGGGCTCAGAAACCCAAAGGCCATCCAGCCTCCGCTCCTCAAGAACCTCGATTTAGGTTGACTGACCTCCTCAGGGCGTGAAGCGGGTGCTCCTGATAGAAACCCTCGGGTGTTAGACTTGCGCTTTTGCCCCTACTCCAAGGAACTGTCGCGTGAATACGGAAAATCATTCCCAGACGGCCGCCTTTCTCTGGTCGATTGCCGACCTGCTGCGTGGTGATTTCAAGCAGTCCCAGTACGGCCGCATCATCCTGCCATTCACCCTGCTGCGGCGCATGGAATGTGTACTGGCGCCGACCAAGGATGCCGTGATTCGCGAGTTCTACGCCCAGGAAGGCCGCCCGGACACCGTACGTGAAATGTATATGCTACGTGCAGCAGGTGGCCTGCAGTTCTTCAACGCTTCGCCACTGACCCTCGGCACTCTGTCCGATACCCAGACCTCGGCCGATTTGATGAGCTACGTGCAGTCCTTCAGCAAGGACGCTCGCGAGATATTCGAACACTTCCACTTTGAAGACTTTGTTCAGCAGCTAGCCAGCGCTAACCTGCTCTATCAGGTTGTACAACGGTTTGCTGCCACCGACCTGAGCCCCGAGCGCATCAGCAACTTCGGCATGGGCATCATCTTCGAAGAGCTGATCCGCAAGTTCGCCGAAAGCTCCAACGAAACTGCGGGTGAGCATTTCACCCCGCGCGATATCGTGCACCTCACCACTTCACTGGTGATCACCGATCAGGACCACAAACTCGCGCCTAACAGCATCGTCACAATCTATGACCCAACCGCGGGTACGGGTGGCTTCCTGTCCGAGGGTGATGAGTATATTCAGTCCATCAGCGAAAAGATCAGCGTTTCCCTGCACGGCCAGGAGCTGAATCCTGAATCCTATGCCATCTGCAAAGCGGATATGCTGATCAAGGGTCAGGACGTAACCAGCATCAAGCTCGGCAACACACTGTCCAACGACCAACTGGCTGGCAAGCACTTCGACTTTATGCTTAGCAACCCGCCGTTCGGCGTGGAATGGAAGAAGGTGCAAAAGCAAATCACCGACGAACACAGCCACAAGGGCTTCGACGGTCGCTTCGGCCCTGGCCTGCCACGGGTATCCGATGGCTCGTTGCTGTTCCTGCTGCACCTAGTCAGCAAGATGCGTGACCCGCGCGACGGTGGCTCCCGAATCGGCATTATCCTCAATGGTTCGCCGCTGTTCACAGGTGGAGCAGGCAGTGGTGAATCGGAGATCCGCCGCTATCTGCTGCAAAATGATCTGGTCGAGGCCATCATCGCCCTTCCTACCGACATGTTCTACAACACCGGAATCGCCACCTATGTATGGATACTTTCCAACCACAAGGCGAACGCGCGCAAGGGCAAGGTGCAACTGGTCGATGGCACGCAGCACTTCAGCAAGATGCGCAAGTCGTTGGGTAGTAAGCGTCAATACATTACCGATGAGCAAATCGACGAATTGGTGCGCCTCTACGGCAGCTTTGAAGAAAACCTGCAGAGCAAAATCTTCCCGATCGAAACCTTCGGTTATCGACGCATCAGTGTGGAGCGCCCGCTCCGATTGAATTTCCAGAGTAGCTCTCGGCGCATTGAGAAGGTTCTTGAAGAAAAGGTCATCTTGAAGCTGGATGATGAAGGCCGCGAGCTCCTACTGACAGCCCTTAGATCCTTGGATGGGAACCAAGTACACCGCAATCGTGAGCAGTTCGCCAAGCTGCTGAAAAAAGCATTTGCCAAGCATGGAGTGAGTCTCAGTGCGCTCGAGCGGAAAGCTGTGATGAACGCGCTCAGCGAACGCGATCCCGAGGCCGATATCTGTATGACCAAGGGGGAGCCAGAGGCTGATGCGGGGTTGCGCGACAACGAGAACGTGCCGCTGGGCGAGTCGATCTATGACTACTTCGAACGTAAAGTGAAGCCCCATGTACCTGACGCCTGGATCGATGAGAACAAGCGTGATGCCCAGGATGGTGAGATCGGTATTGTCGGTTTCGAAATTCCATTCAACCGGTACTTTTTTGTGTTCCAGCCGCCACGACCGTTGGATGAGATCGACCGTGACCTCAAAGCCTGCACGGATAGCATCATACAAATGATCGAGGCGCTGCCGGCATGAGTGCTCCAAATTCACACAGCAACTCAGCTATTTCCCAATGCAAAGCACCAAGCTATGCAAATGGTGAGCAGCCGACTGATCGAATGTCTACCGGAAAAGCAGCTGCTGCAGACGGAGCAGCACTAAATCCAGGCTCCGATAACGGTACAAGGGGCGCAATGGGTCAGCTCGCACCGTACCCGGAGTATAAGGACTCTGGGGTGGAGTGGTTAGGGGTGGTGCCGGAAGGCTGGGCTATAGGTACCTTCAAAAATATGGGGTGGATACGTAATGGGAGAGATCACAAGGAAGTAGAGAGTCCTGATGGCGAATATCCGGTAATTGGCTCCGGAGGTCAGTTTTCAACAGCTACTAAATATCTTTATGACGGTGAGTCGGTTCTGCTCGGGCGGAAAGGAACTATTGACAAGCCGCTGTATATAAATGGTCGCTTTTGGACTGTAGATACCATGTTTTACACAGAGGTATTTAAGGGGGTGTCCGCGAGGTTTCTCTATTATTGCGCGATGACAATTCCTTTTAAGTTTTACTCTACGAGCACTGCAGTTCCGAGTATGACGCAAGGTGATCTATTAAATCATCCTACAGCTATACCGCCGGAAATTGAGCAATACCAAATCGCCCGTTTCCTCGACTTCGAAACCGCCCGTATCGATTCGTTGATCGAGGAGCAGAGAAGACTGGTAGGGCTACTCAAGGAAAAACGCCAGACTGTGATCTCTCACGCAGTTACTAAAGGCCTTGACCCATCAGTGCCTATGAAAAATTCGGAGGTAAAGTGGCTTGGTGAAGTACCAGCACATTGGAAAGTTGTAAGATTGAAAAATATTTCCAGAATAGTTGATTGTAAAAATAGAACGCCAGAATACATGGATGATGGTAACTATTTAGTTGTGAGAACAACGAATGTAAAAAATAACAATCTGACTTTTGAAGGCGGTCTTTACACTGACCGTGACAATTTTAAAATATGGACAGAAAGAGGGGTTCCGCCTCCTGGCTCTATATTGTTTACTCGTGAGGCTCCGGCTGGTGAAATTTGTTTAGTTCCAGATGGGGTTCCTCTTTGTATGGGGCAGCGAATGATGAATATTATTCCGACTGATCATCTCGTGACGCCCTTCTTGTTTGATTTTCTAAGCTCTGACTGTTTAGTTAAATACATTGAATCAGAGTCTTCTGGAAGTACGGTTTCTCACTTAAGGGTGGAGCAGGTTTTTAATATTCCGCTGGCGATCCCACCTGCCAATGAGCGCGCCGAGATTGATAAGTTAGTTCGAGAGCTGAAGAAAAAATATGCAGTCCTCATTGATCAAGCGACGCAGAGTACTGAGTTTCTGAAAGAGCATCGATCTGCTCTAATCTTTGCCGCCGTTACAGGAAAAATCGACATTCGCGGCTGGCGGCCATCGCGCAGCGCTCCAATCTTCACAGCAGATGTAGAGGTCGTGTAATGGCTGACAGCAAGGAAGCACAGTTTCAGCAGGACATTATCAGTGCCATGACTGCGCAGGGCTGGCTAACGGGCCCGGCCAGCGGTTACGACCGACGCACGGCTCTGTATACCGAAGACCTACTTGCATACTTCAGAGACGCCTGGCCGGAGCGTTGGGACAAGTTCGCTAAGGCTAACCCGAATGCACCAGAAGACGTGCTGGTACAGAAGCTGGTGCGGGAATTGGAGCAGAGCGGCACCCTAGATGTGCTGCGCCATGGCTTCAAGCTGCCTGCAGTGAAGGTGGAGCTGTGCAGCTTCCAGTCCGACCACGGTATGAACCCCGATACCTTGAAGCGCTACCAGTGCAACCGCCTGCGCGTGGTACCTGAGGTGTCATACTCGCCGCATGCGCGTGAGGCTGACAGCAGTGGGCAGAGCTACAATCCACGGCTGGACTTGGTGCTGTTCGTTAACGGCATCCCCACCGCCACGCTGGAGCTGAAAAGCGAATTCAAGCAGTCCGTCGAGAACGCCAAGCGTCAGTACCGTGACGACCGCCCTGTGAAAGACCCGCTGACGCGCAAACCCGAGCCGCTGCTGACCTTCAAGCGGGGCGCGCTGGTGCATTTTGCCGTAGGGCAGAATGAAGTGGCGATGACAACCAAACTGGCGGGCAGGGACACCTACTTCCTGCCCTTTAACCTAGGCAGTGAGGAAGGCGGTGCTGGCAACCCAATGCCTGCCGACGATAGCCAGTACGCCACCGGCTACCTGTGGCAACGACTGTTACAGCCAGATGCCTGGCTCAAAGTGCTGGGGCGCTTTCTGCACCTGGACAAAAAAACCAGCGAAGGCTTCGACGGCACGCTGGCTACCAAGGAAACGATGATCTTCCCGCGTTACCACCAATGGGAAGTGGTCAACAAGCTGGTCAACACCACCCGCGCCGAAGGACCTGGCAAGCGCTATTTAATCCAGCACAGTGCCGGCTCGGGCAAGTCCAACTCCATCGCCTGGACTGCGCATCAACTGGCCTCACTGTACGACGGCGCCGGCCAGCGCCTATTCAACTCGGTGATTGTGGTCACCGACCGCACAGTGCTGGATAGCCAGTTGCAGAACACGATCTACCAGTTCGAGCACGCGCAAGGCGTGGTCAAACCAATCAGTCGTGATGTCGGTAACCAGAGCAAGTCCGAACAACTGGCTGAGGCGTTGGCTGAGCAGACCCGCATCATCATCGTCACCATCCAGACTTTCCCTGCGTTGTTCGATGCCCTAGACAAATACCCCAAACTGGCTAGCGGGCGTTATGCAGTAATCGCTGACGAGGCGCACTCCTCGCAGACCGGGTCGTCGGCCAGCAAACTGAAACAGATCCTGGGTAGCGATGCGCTGGATGCAGAAGAGGTAAGCGCTGAAGAACTGTTGGATGCCGCGGTGCAAGCGCGCCAACCGCATGAGCGCATCAGTTACTACGCCTTCACCGCCACACCCAAGGCCAAGACCCTGGAGCTGTTCGGTCGCCCTGCCGACCCCGCGCTGCCGGCCAGCTCCAGCAACAAGCCGGAGGCTTTTCATCTGTATTCCATGCGCCAGGCTATCGAGGAGGGTTTCATTCTCGACGTGCTGCGTAACTACACCACCTACAGCACGGCTTGGAAGATCGCCCACCCGGATGGCGAAGACGACGAGGTGGACAGTAAGAAGGCACGCATCAAGCTAGCGCGCTGGGTGCGCTTGCATCCATACAACATCAATCAAAAGGTTGAAGTGATCGTCGAGCACTTCCGCGCCAATATCCGCAATCTGCTCAATGGCCAGGCCAAGGCCATGGTGGTGACCAGCAGCCGCCAGGAAGCGGTGCGTTATCAGTTGGCAGTGAGAGCCTACGTACAGCAGATGGGTTACAACGATGTGCACCCGCTGGTGGCGTTCTCCGGCAGCGTGCTACCGGATGAGGTGATCCCCGAAGAGGTGACGGAAAGCAGCAGCCTGCTCAACCCCGGCCTGAATGGCCGCGACCTGGCAGTGGCGTTCGACACCCAAGACTTCAACGTGATGATCGCAGCCAACAAGTATCAGACCGGCTTCGATCAGCCCAAGCTGTGTGCCATGTACGTGGACAAGAAGCTGCAAGGCGTGGACTGCGTGCAGACCCTGTCGCGGCTGAACCGCACTTTCGGTGACAGCAAGGAAACCTTCATCCTCGACTTCTTCAACGAGCCGCAGGATATTCTCGACGCCTTCTTGCCGTACTACACCAAGGCCGAGCTGACTGATGTAACCGACCCGCAGATCATCTACGACCTGCAGAAGAAGTTGGATGCCGAGGGTATCTATCACTGGCAGGAGGTCGAGGCGTTCGCCATGGCCTTCTTCGATCCAAAGGCAGCGGCCAGCAAGCTCAGCTACTACTGCACCCCAGCCAAGGAGCGCTTTGCCAAGCGCTACGCCTTCTCGGTGGAGTCGCGTCAGCAGGCGCTGGACTTCAAACGCGCGGCCGAAGCTAACGGCGATAGTAGTGGCTTAAAAAAAGCCGAGCACGCGCTGAAAGAGGCCGGCGAGCAGATAGATCAACTCGACCTGTTCCGAAAGAATCTGCAGAGTTTCGTGCGCCTGTACGAGTTCCTCTCGCAGATTGTGCCCTACGAGGACCGCGAACTGGAGCAGCTCTGCGTGTACGCCAAGCATCTGCATCCGCTACTGCGCTTGGATCGACTTCAACAAGACGACGTGGACGTGGGAGAGCTGCAACTGAGCCACTACCGCTTGAGCAAGCGTTCCGAGCATCAGCTGCGCCTGAGCGAGGAGGAAGGCGAATACACCCTCAAGCCCGGCAGTGACGTGGGTAGCGGTAAGCCTCATGATCCGGAGAAGAAGCGCTTGTCGGAAATCATCGAGGCGCTGAACGATATCTTCGGTGCCGAGGTGAGCGATGACGACCAGCTACAGTTTCTCACCGGAATCGCCCAGCGCATCAGCCGCCAGGAAGATGTGATGGCCCAGGTGAACAACCACTCGGTGGATCAAGTAATGCACGGACTATTCCCCAAGCGCGTTCTGGATACCGTACTGGATGCAATGACCGACCACGAGAAGCTGTCGCTGGAAGTGCTGGATAACGAGACCAAGAGCCGTGCTTTTGCCTTGGTGATTTTGAAGATGCTGAAATCGGCAGCTGCCCTTGGTGAATCCGGCTTGCGCGATGCCTGAAACCATATAAATTGCACCAACGAAATACGCGCCGACATCTGTTTTTTGCCGATTTCTGCCTGTCGTTCCGTGCCGGTCGTCATTACAGCGTTTGCTGGTCAACTCGAATGCAAACGGTTGGTCAGCAAAGATGCAATTGACTTGGTCAGTGGCGATGCGAATGGGTGGTCAAATCCATGCAATTACGCAGCTCAGATACTTTGCAGTGTTAGCGCTGACAAAGGCACGGTCGATCAAGGCTGCGTCACCTTTTGCGGATCCATCGACCATGGTGCGCTGCCGTCTGCGGAACCACCTAAAGATAGTGACTCGTTAGCGATCCAGCACTGACCAAGCTCAGATGACTGCTGAACACCTTGTGATGGCAACATGCAATTGGTAATGTCGACTTCTTCACTCCATTTTTGGATCACATTTCATGGACAAAAAAGCAGCTCTTGAGCAGCTTTTGCGAAAATTCTGGGATGAGAACGTACTGGACAATTCGGAGCTACCACTCGGAGTTGAAAACCTGTACGCCCCTTTGGACTCAGTAACCGCTATCGACGTCCTTTCAAAGATCAAGGAGTTGTTCAAGGATGTTCTCGGGAATAAAAAAATCCCTGCGGAGGACGTTATCCAGAACGGCGGTTATCGCAGTAAAGAAGAATTCGTCCAGAAGGTAGTCGAAGCGGTCGCAAAACACATCGGAGCGTGAAAATGGTCGCCTCAGGTCCTCAAGGCAACAAAGCCAAAGCCGGGCGCTTACTTCACGCTCGAGAATACATTGGGCTAACCGTGCAGGATGTATCCGCTGCGCTGGAAATTCCTCCTGACCTGTTAGACACATACGAGAGCGGGCAAGCAGAGCCTGATGAATCTCTCCTGCGCAGGTTTGCGCAGTTGTACCAACGATCCGTTGATTACCTTCTCTACGGGGGAGCGCCTCGCTCCACCGCACCTGATCAACTGGCTTTCCTGGCACGCGACAAGACAGGCATGTCTGCCGCCGATCTACAGGAAGTCCAGTTATTCGCAGACTTCTTGGAAGGCCAGGCTTAGCTCGCCGGTATTTAGGTCACGGAATGGCAAGAAACAATTTATTTTTAAAAGTTGCCGAACAAGCCAGCGACGCGCTCCACTCATCTGGAGCCCTAAAACGAGTAGACGATGACGGGTATATACGCATTGATCCGTTTCAGGTAGCCACCTCCGCCGGGGTGCCCGTTGTGCTTCGGCGACTAGATAAGCTTCTAGGCGCCTTTCTGCGACTTCCACGACCTGGAATTCTCGTTAACTCCGACCGCTCCGCAGGTTTGGTTCATATGACCTGCGCGCACGAGCTCGGACACTTTTTCATGGGGCATTCCAGCTCTTCCGATGTTCTGCCCGTGGGCGCGAATGCTCAGAAACTTGAAAAAGAAGCTGACGCCTTCGCATATCAATTGCTTGCCCCGAAATCCCTGCTGATTAAACTATTGCGCCGTAAAGATTGGACGCGAGAGCCTTTAACCGCTTTCAGAACCTATCAGCTTTCGCTGAGGTTGGGGATTAGCTACGACGCAATGACATGGACACTGCAACGACTCAATATTATTGATGCGATGACCGGTGAAGATCTGCGTCGCACAAAACCCGCAGATATCAAAAAAGCACTGCTTGGAGCTCAACTGCCGGACAGCAGGAAAGAAGTCTGGCTAATTGACCCGCAGGACAAAAATCTTATTCTAGAGCCTCGCCCCGAGGATCACTTGGTCGTGCGACTAAAAAGCCACGCCGGCTCAGGCTACCTCTGGCACATGCAAACCTCAGATTTGGCGGCCGAGGGCTTTACGGTCGCCCCGCTCCAAACCTCACCCATTGCTGCGGAATATGACCAAGCGAACCGGTTTGGTGGTCCACCGATGATGGATTACGAAATTTCCGGTGTAAGAACCGCTAGTGAAGAGCCGCTATGCCTGCAGCTCGCAGAGACGAGGCCGTTTGCACCGAACGATCCCGTCCATCAGTCGTTTGAATCTCGAGCAAAGTTTGAGGATCTTTCTAGCGGTCTCGCCCGACTCCAACGAATCGCTGGGCTGAATAAGGTGGCTAATGGTGAATGAGCTGATACGACTGCCAGAGGCAGACGTTACAGTCCGTCCGCAGGGTTTAAGGCCAACCTGCCTGGCTTTTGCGTTGTCGGACCTGAACTATCAATTGGCCAAAGACCATTTAAGCCCCGAATACCTATACAGGGCAGCCGCACTGTCTCAATCAAGGTTGGCAACCCCACGACGGGATGACGTGGGATTCGGCAATGGCTGCTGCGAAAAGTGGCCAGCCATTGGAAGTCAGCTTCCCGTACCAAACAGATGAACCATCTCTACCGATACCCGCTCTGCCCCGAAAGCTTCCTCTTCATGGGCACACGGTCAGTCTGCAGCAAAATCAATTCGACGAAATTGTGGTTCGATTGCGTAAAAACACGCCTACCGGACTGGCCCTTCGGCTTACACTTGAATTCTATGCCCCCCAGAACGGCATGGTTTTATTCAGCGAACAAGCGCTCCCTGGAATGCTCCATGCGGTAGTGGTGGTGGGGTACGGAGCGACACCCGACAATAAGCAATGGCTACTCATTCGTAACAGTTGGGGGGCTCCATGGGGCGATGGTGCTGGTCGGGCTTGGATTTGTGAGTCCTATGTGTCAGCTCATTCAACGTTCGCCTTTGGAGTATCTTGATGGCAAAGCTTTTTCAATGTACCGGCCTTGTCGCAGCGTGGCTCGATGCAGCTCAACACCTGGCAAAACTACCTTCTATGGAAGATCAAAATCTCATCCTCGAGATTTCTGATCCGACGTCTATGACCCTAGAAGCAAAAGCAGTACTCAGCTCAGTTGATCAAGCATTGAACCAGAACATTCCAGATCTCACGATCGACACTGTTGCTGGCACAATTTTCCCTCTGGGTGTCTACCTGCGAAACAAGCGTCCGACGTTCTATGGAAAATTCTTCGAATTAATGGCGCAGAGGAAAACGCAGGGGACATGGGGCACGTATGCGTTGCGCATGATGAAACGTACCAGTGGAAGCGGCAAGAACGCCATACATTTGAACCCACTCGAAATTATCGTTCAGAAGTTGGCAAAGGCGCAGACGGGCCGGAAACTAAAATCACATTACGAGCTCGGACTGATTGATATCATCGAGGACGTACTGCCGTTCCATGAGATTGGCGTAGAGTTGCCAATCTATGATCCGGTAAAAGATGCTAAGAAGCCTTCCAGCTACCCCTGCCTCAGTCACATCACCTTCAAACTAATCGATGAAAAAGTCCATCTCACGGCTATTTACCGATCCCACTACTACGGCACCCGAGCCCTAGGCAACCTTGTGGGGTTGAGCCAACTCCTCTGGTTTGTGGCAAAGGAAGCCGGTTTTAGCATCGGGACTCTTACTTGCGTATCAACTCATGCCAAGTTAGATATTGGTAGCCTCGCAGTAAGCACGAAGGAAACGAAAGCATTCGTTAATGCCCTGAAACTTTAAAAGAGCGAAGTCTGTGCATCAGAGCTTTCGGGTACCAGCTCGTAGATCCGGGCCATTCCCGCTCTAAAATCCTTGACGCCACCGTAGCTCGGATGCCGAATAGTCTCGACAGGCACACCGAAACGTACCGCATACTGGCCAGCATCTTGGCCGATTGCGACTATGCGTTTAATGCCCAGCCATTGAATCAGGGAATTGTTCAGCTCATCTACTTGGGAGAGTTCACGCGCTGTGAACTTGCGATTGCTAAACGGATTCCCAGGTTCATGAGGGTGAAATGGAAACACGTTCCATAGCAAAGGTGGTATCTCAATAGACCGCAAAATTGACCATATCTCTGCAGCTGTTCGTTCCGCAATCGCTGGTCCACGTGTGACCTGTTTCGACACGCATCCCGGATACAGTTTTGACATCTCAGGAAGATGAAATTCGTCTGTAAGCGCCAAGCCGGTCCTTCTGCCACCTCGATATCCTAGATCGCGGCCCATCCAGATCGTGTCGACTCCGATATTCTTCACCGCAGTCAGGTAGGTTCGCAAATTGTTACGTCTTGAAGCGGCAGCGTTCGCTCGGTCATGCACAGGACATAGATCAGCATACGGGTTGAAGACATTGCTGAGTGTAAAGCCTGATAAGGCGGCCACAAACTTACTCGGATTCATTGTTTTCTTCCAAGGGCATGAATTTAAGCGTGTGAGCGTTCATATCCACCTCAATTGTGCCGCATCGATCGTCTTGCAATTGCCGGAAAACTGAAAACCCTTCCAGTATCGCCCGCTCCCACTGCCAGAGAGCACAATCACTAACTTCATAGCCATGCACCATACTTCCAATTTGCTTAAGGAGGCCGTAATCCAGGCTGCCTTCCGAGACATCTGAATAATGGTTGCGATGTTTTGCGTGATTGAAAATCCAGGTAGCTATGCCTTCCTCGATGATGGCTGCACGCGCCCCATCCTCGTTTTCATCAAGCTTGGGATTCGATTTACGCTTGCGTTTCATCAACCCACGTAGCACGGGCGACCATCCCAAGTGCGCCACATATGCGAGATGAAAAATGTCGTGAAATCGATAATCGTCTTGCTCATGACTGTTATCGGTGAGGCGATCACCGATATAAACTCCAGACATTCGCTGGACCACGTACTTGTGGCCCCCCTGCTCCCGCTCAATGAAATCCATTTTTATTTTACGTGGAAGCTGCTCGTGGATCGGCATGCCTTCATCGAAATGCTTCGGGTAAATCCCGTGATCCTTAGGCCAACGACTTGCGGTCTTCGAAATATTCGCGACCGCCACCTCTTCCAACGAAAGTCTGAAACTGGCGCAACTCAGTGCAAGCCAAGCCATGAGTTTGCCTAAGTACTCGGCACGCCGCGGAATTGTAAGACTCTGCAATGCACCGTGGGTCATATCCGCTAAAGCACCCGCAGATTTCGCTAGCTCACCCAAATAAATAGACCGTACCAGCCCCTCTGTCGTCATATGGACCTCGATCAGAGAATCTATATGCCTGAAGGTTATAATAGTACTTGGAGCTTCGTTCTGGTCTTTGAACTGTTCTCTCAACACGCGCAGACATTGATGACCCAGCTCGTTAGGTGCAACGCCGAGCAGATGAGCGGTGATAAACAAATACCACAATGCATCACCTAATTCTTCTCCTGCCATTTGGCAGACATTTTCATCGAGGTTGTCGCGCACACTTTTTTTTACCGCTGAAAGCAGGCCACCAATCTCACCAAAAAAACCATATCGGACATACTCAAGGCCCCGATCATCATCCGCAAATCGAAGAGATTCGCGCGCCTTAAGCATAAAGTTAGGGACTGAAAGAGGGGCGGGGCGGGGCGAAAGCATCGTCGACATATCCATTGCCTACTGGTCAGAAAAGTGACAGCTGCAGCGTAACCTTTGGAGGGGACGCCAACAACTCGCTCCTCATCTTTTTGCAGCACGCCACGATGACTTCACGATCTGCGTCTAATGCCCCCAGTTTGAGCGCTCTCGTACGAACCGACATCGTCACGTCATAGTGCGGGTATTTTTCACATTGAAACCAGCTTCGACGCAGGCCAAGCCGACCTGCAAAATCGTGCAACTCGTCAAGTGTATCGGCCACCAGATGGCACCAGCGCCTGCCCCGCCACTCTATCGCCTCAGCATCAACATATACTGTCATGACAGGTAGTCTTGCGCCGTGAAATGTGCAATTATTATGCACATTATGGCAACAAAAATCAAACAACTAATAGATCCTCAGGACCTTGGATTCTCAATAAAATCGAGACGGAAGGCACTCGGCTATACGCAAACAGACCTGGCACGACTACTCGATATACATCACAGCCAAGTGGTCCGGATTGAGCAGGGAAAGATCGCGACGATTAACAAAAGCGTGCGAAAAATATGCACATTGCTGCATATTAGCCTCGAATCTATAGAAGGTGCCGAACAGACGTCCATCGCCGCGCGAGTTGAAAGGCTTATCCGAGAAGCCCCTCAGTCCACGGCTCTATTGCGCAGCACCGTGGAAATTCTTGAGCAGATGCTGCTTCATAAAGACAAATAGTCAAGGCAATTGGCGCATAGCTAGAGGACCGATTAGCTAAGCGCAAAGGCTGGGCTTGCGAATGTGCCAACAGGTAGTGATTGGCCGAAAGCTGGAGGCTAGCCGGTAAGACTTCCGCTTTAAAAACGTCGCATTTAGACTGCAACTGTCGCGATATCGACACTGGCACCGCCAGTTATTGCACAAATTCGAACGTTTAATCGCCGACGATTCCGTAGACGTCGATATGATTCGGTCTAGGGCTTGCGCCGACAGCAGATCATCATCGTAGTACCGAACTCCTGCACCTGATCGAAGGCGCACAATGCACCGCAATTACCCCAAAAATATCGAAATCTAGGAGCCGAGATGGCATACGTGGTGGCTTTGCTCGCAACTCGCTGGGGGAGTGATTTAGGTGGCCTCAATGTTTTTAACAAAGGGCTTGCGGAAGGCCTGATTCAGGCATTGCCCAAAGGAAGCAAGACACTCTGCTTTGTAAATCGGCTGCCAACCACCACCACAAGGGAGGGAGAGGTCCAGCTTATAGAGCATGAGGAGTTCAGCGCTACGATCCTAGCAAGCGAGATCGCCAGCCACTGTGAGACGTTGGATATAGGTACTTTACAAGGCGTGTTAGTAGTGGGGCATGACGCCATTACAGGCCAAGCAGCCATCGACTGCGCCAACCAGCTTCGTGAACATCTGGGAGATGAGACCAGCGTCAAGTCAGCCGTCATCGGTCATATGGACTATTCGGCATATGCCTTTATGAAGGGGCATAGCCTTGAAGAGGTGACAGAGCGGTCGATCAAGCAGCGAGATATCATTGCCGCTGCAGATTGTGCGTTTGCAGTAGGCCCGCTGTTACAAAGCAACTTCGCGTCCGCGCGAAGCGCCATGAATCGCCCAAGGTCGCCAGTCAGGCCATTAATACCTGGCGTGAATGAAGTTAAGTGGAATCATCATAACCCTCGCGTTGATCTGCGGGTTTTTATCTCGGGACGACTTAATAGTGAAGATGATCCGATTAAAAACTCTATATTGGCTATCCATGCGCTCGCAGAAGCATATAAGCGTGGTCGTCAAATTTGCGCTGCGGCTTGGGACGCGCGAGGGCAGCTTTTCGCTTGGGGCGTTGATCCAAGCTCCGACCGAGCTGCAATAGATGAGCTAAAGGCAATCGGCAGTAAAAGTGCCGCGTTTGTGCTACATGCAGAACCGTTCTCCGATGACCAGAAAGCCCTGCGTCAAAGCCTGGCAGACTGTCATGTGGCGCTTATGCCTTCCTGGCATGAAGGGTTTGGTCTGAGCGGATGGGAGGCTCTGTGCGCAGGTGTGCCTCTTGTATGCTCGCGTCAGTCTGGCCTCGCAATGCTAATCGATGATCTAAAGCAGCAGTTCCCAGAGGTGTCCTTTGACAGCGTCCAGTTCGTCAATATCGGCGGCAGCCTGACCGCAGGAACACCGAGCGCGGAGGACATCGGGACATGTGCGGACGCATTGCTTGAAATCACAAGCAACCTCGAAGTACGCAAGCAGGCCGCTATACAGTTGGCGAGCCTGCTTAAGCGCGAATTCAGCTGGAAGCGTTGTGCTTCTGATTTACTAGAGGGTACTGGCTGGGATTTGCCTGGTTCCGTTCACTGGTCAAACCGACAGGCCGTGGGGCGGAAACAGGAGGAGTCTCGTCAGGTATTGGAGCGTATCCTCGACGACCTTGACCATTTGGACCTCGAAGAAGACTGGCGCGATTTGACGACAGCATTCAACAATTTGAGTGATGCGGGTAAGAACGCCGATCTGCAGGATAGACCCGAACTGCGTGCGAAACTGCGCACCATCGGCAGTGCGATTGGTGATCACATGACTGTCGCTAGCGCTCTGTGCGAAACAGCGAGAGAGTCGGGGCGCATGGACGTATGTTGGCGATACATGGCTGCGTGCGCCAACATTTGCTCAAGCTTTCGAGATTTTTCGGAATCTTTTCCAGAGTCAATGTTACAGATGATCTGGAAAGATACGTTTTTAACGAAGGAGTTGTTTTACTACGCCTCAGTCTTTGCGGATGAGTTCACGCATCAGGCGAGCGAGATTGCTCCCAAGTTTTTCGAGCCCGCCTGGTTAACCGATTCGGAGACTGCTTATGCTATTCGACTTGCCCGCTTAGCAAGCAAACGTAAAGAACTAACGCAACTTTTTCCGAGAATGGAAAATGTTCCGGAGTTTATCAACGAACATGAGCGCTGCATTAAACTTGAAAAACACTCGCACGATATTGCGAATGCCATCGCGGACGACCCTAAACTGGTCTCGACGACGCTAGCGCTAATGGCGCACGGCTTAGAGCCGGCACGTCAGATATCCGATCAGACTGTCAGTTTCTTAAGCAGCTATTTCCCCGATGCTGGCACCGCTAAGGGCCATTGGCGTGGTGACAAACGCGTATTCGCAGCGCTCGCTACAGCGAGCTTATCAACACAGGTGCTTCTTGAAGCGTTGCGCTGTATGGCACTCGATGAAGATGAAAGCATCAGGTGGGCCTCATTGCATCTGGCGTTCTCACAGACATTGCGACGACGACTGGAATCTGCCTTCGCGGCTGGGGCACTTACGATCGAAGGCTCGTTGAATGAAGAGTTGGGCAAAATTGTGGACATGGCTATCAGCACCGATGATGGACACCCATGGCTACATCGGGAATTCCTGAGTCATTACCTAGAAGAGTGCGCTTCGCCACCCGGATACGGCAAGCCTAAGCCTTTAGGGGTTTTGGACTTCCCCGTGGCTAGATGGTTGATCGGCCCTGTCGTAGGCGAGCGTGCGCCGAATCTTCGCGGTCGCATGCACCCGGAAGTCGCCGTCACACGCACCGATACTCTACAAGCCGTGAAACGCATCCTCCTCGTATTGCCTCCAATCGAAATCGACGACGCTGCATCCGGTGCATCCCGAACTAGCACGCCTGCCTTAGGCCTCGGACTGCTGGCATCTCACCTAGCGTCTCAGGGCCACGACGTGCAGGTCGCAGACTGCCACCGATTCCCAAGGTTACGTGCTGAAGTGCTGCGTCTGGCACGAACTTTCGACTTGATTGGATTTAATACGGTGTTTTCTACAATCCAGTCAACTATGAATATGCTCGTCGATATTCGCAAGCGCACACACAGCACGACACTCGTAATTGGCGGACCGGCGGCAAAACTAAATGCATGGCAGTTTTCTACGGTTCATACGGAGGACGCCCAGACAAGCTGGGACTTCGCAGTTGCAAGCAATGCAGTTGAGAACTTATCTTCATTAGTGGCGAGCTTGAAAAGTCAGGGTCAATGGCCTGCAGCTCCGGGTATTACTCCAAACCTTAAAAGTTGGAATGTGGTCGGGCGTGGCATCGAAGAATATAACGTATTGCCATTCCCATCGCTCAAATCGTCAATTTCAACGTGGCCGAATGTGATGCTTGATCGACGGATTTATCGGAGTGGGGATGGCCAGTATGAGCCTGCTCGAACACGTTCGAAGTCGCAGACATTCCATGAGGCTCATGTAGTCATGTCGCAGGGGTGCGACTGGAACTGCGCTTTCTGTACCGAGCGTAGGGACAAAAGTGGTGGTGAGACAAGGCGGGAGGTCTCACATGTGCTCAAGGAAATTGGCGATCTCGCATTGCAGCATAAAGATCTCCGGATTCAGTTCATCGACGATAACTTGCTTCCACAGATTGCAGCTGATGGGAAACAGCGAGGGGATAAGTATCAAGGGCTTACCTGGGCGAGCGATTTTCTCGATGGCTTAGTGAAAATAAAAGAACAGACCGGCGATTCATTTGGCTGGCGCGGAATCTTCCGCATTGAGGATTTCATCGCCTACGAGGCCAACTTTGACGGGCCCTTTATAGAACACCTGCAGCGCTCAGGTTGTCGTATGCTTGCATTCGGTATTGAGCATGGTAGTGAAGTGCAGAGGAAGAAAAGCAAAGCGGCAAGTGAGGTTGTAACCAATACTCAAATTTCAGAGTTGTTTCAGCGACTCCGATCTGCGGACATTCTTACGAAAGCCTATTTCATGCTCGGCGGTCCATGGGAGACACAAGAGAGCGCGCACCAGACTATCGATTTTGCAGTTCAGAGTGGCGTAACACTGGCATATTTTGCGCTTTATAAGGACTTCGCCAAGGCCTCGAATATCTTGAGTAAAGAGCAACAAGCGAAGGATCCCAAAGCTGAAAGGTATATTAGGTATGACCAGCTGGCACTCAACTGGGATCGGATCCTAACCAACGTAAAAGTCAGTCATGATCATGTTGTTGACCCCTGCGATATGTCCGGGGGACCTGTAACGAAGCTAGAGCTGGAATGCTATCGCAAGCTTTCGGCACTAGGCTTTCAATTCACAGACTTGGTCAAGTACAACGACTTCCACGATGAGGAGGCAGATGGCGGAAGTCTTCTTCGTGCTGTTACGTGGAACTCGCCATCGGAATATTTTAAGACCGTCGAGCAGGCATACCGAAAATTCTACCTGAGAGATAGCTTTGTTCAAGAATACAACGCGTTACTTTCGCACGGCTACTGAACTGGCTTGTGGCATTAGTGTTCGCCTCCAGATACGCCCGCCCTCGACTTCCTGGGATCCGAGGCGAATAGTACCGGGCTTGAACGCTATCCGAATTTGAAACCCTCCGGCGGATTGACGTGTTGAGGACATCACTCTGGCAGCTGATTGACTGACAAACTAGCTTCTTCCGCACAATCAATGGCCGTGCGTCAGCAGCGGCTCTTTCCCTGAGGCTTACCGCCGTAGAGCCGCTATTATGTAATTGGGAAAGATCGTGTAGACGTGCTCGTTACGGGGGAAAGGCTCCTAGCGCAGAGCAAGGATTGGAAGCGGTTACTACCGGCAAGAAGAAAGATGGTTCACCTTGCTGCTAAGCCAAGACCATTGAAGTGAGCTTTTCTCCATGCCTGTTTCGGCAGCTATTTTCGACGCATTCGGCACTCTGCTGAAGATCAGTGGGGGAACTCACCCCTATCGCCAAATCCTCAAGCTCGGAATTGAGCAGGGCCGGCGTCCCAGAGTCAGTGATGCGGAAGATCTACTGTCAATTTCAATGGACCTGAGGCAAGCCGCCGATTTTTTTGGCATTCACGTTGACCATGATTTGATGAGGCGACTTGAATCAGCTCTCAACCAAGAATTGGCCAGCATTCAAGCGTACCCTGACGGCGTTGCTGCTGTGGCAGCTCTACAGGCAGCGGGGATAAAGGTAGCAGTGTGTTCTAACCTCGCGAAACCTTATGCGGCAGCAATCGAAAGGTTGTATCCAAATCTGGACGGATACGCCTACAGCTTTACGGTTGGTGCTATCAAACCTTCGAGCAAAATCTATCGGCATGTTACGCAGCTAGTTTCTGCTATGCCCGACGAGGCATGGATGATTGGCGATTCGAAGAGATGTGATTGCGATGGTCCCATTCAGTTCGGTATGCGGGGCTTCTACCTAGATAGACAAGGAAGCGGTGTTCACAAAACGCTTTGGCCTTTCGTTGGAGAAATCTTGCGCTCCCGATGACCAATTCTCGATCGGCGATGGTCACAGCGGCAAGTAACCAAATCGGCGGGTTTTTCGCCTAATTTATCCGCACTCACGCCACGACCTTTAAATGTCGAGTCTTTGTTTTCTGACCTTACAGAAGGACCAAGCTGAGCTTAAGGATTATGATGTTTGATTGCTGAAACTGGTCGCATGGGGAGAGTTGTGCTACGTACAAATGGTATAATCTGCTCAATTCTAATCGAGCCGTGATGCATGGATATTATCTCAACTTATTTCCCAGACGAGTATATTGGATCATTTATTCGCCGAAACAAAGAACTACAATGCGAATATAAATTCTCAAAAAATGATTACGAAACTCAACGCATCTCGTTCCGAGACAAAGACAATACAGAGATACTTCCAAGATCAATCAGACAGATTTGTGATCAGGAACGTGTACTAACTGACACGACCCTACATCCGATAGCAAAAAAACTAGGGATATTAAAAAAAATAACCACGGTTATTACACCAACTGAAAAATGGAGTATTTGTGAACAATGTGTAACTGAAGATATCGAGAGCGTGGGCGTAGCCTACATTCACAGGCAACACATCGTGCCAGGCCTAACCGTATGTTATAAACATGCCGGGCCATTGAAGTCTGTCTGCATTGCCTGCTCAACGGCAATAAAATGGCATCACATAACCGGGTTTTATCAATGTCATAAAAGTTATGCGCCCCTCAAATATGATAACGCACCGACCCCACACCACTTTCAGCTATCAGAGTTTTCCGCTGACCTTATCAGTATTGACATTACACATGTTCCCAATGTAAATAGCAAAAAGCTAATACGTCAAAGATTATGCGAATTAGGATATGGTAAAATCGAGAATATCGATTACGTCGCGGTGTCTGAGGACATAATTAAAATATTAGGACCTGGGATACATAAAAATGGCTTACCATCAGCTTGGTCAAACTTTCCAAGTCCTACGCTTTCATCCCTAATTAAATTAGGGTACTTCGCGTATCGAAAAGCTGAATCATATAAACGAGATGTCGAAACTACTACTTTGACCGAAAGATTGTGAGTGTAGCCGACTCCGCTTTAGAAGCTGAACGAGCTTCCAGGTTTAAAGTCGGCCACCTCCGAGCATTCTATTCGGCAGTTGGGTCTCGTCCCACGGGAGCGGATCCTAGCATCAGCTCAGGAGGACTAATTTGGCTAATCTATATACATTGCTAGCTCTTCGTCGGAAAGAACACAGACGTTGATTCCTGCTTTACGCAACAAACTCGATTTCCCTATTCCGCGATACCTTAAGGTTAATTCCCTAGCTGCCCAGGCGACTTTGCGAAGCTGGAATGCGTGCCGTGACTCAATCCAACGCTTGAGGGCAGCGCCACATTGAGGGTGACGTCCTCGATTATCAAAGGTTGCTTCTGATACGCCCAATTCTCGCGACAGCGATGCGATCGTAATCTTAATAGGCTTCCCCGGCGCGGCGACGATTGCTGCTGCTGCCTTATCGATACGCGCGGCAAGTAAGGTATATCTCTCAACGGTATCCACTCTGGTCGGACCCGGTGTATGGAGTCGATGTATCGAGCAATATTCAGTCAGCCATTGTCGATCATGACGATATAGCCACATGTAATCCGAAGCGTTCCTGGCCCCCGACAGTAACGCTTGATCGCTAAACGAGGTGCGCCGCGCCAAGCATTCTTGATCCAAAGCTGATGAGCCAACAGCAGTGCCACGAGCAATCGGCGCGGGCCGTAGATAACTGCCTTCCTCTCGTAGGAATAGCTCGCAGTCTTCGCACGTTACCCCCAAGAGTTCGAGCAAGCAGAAATGATACAGAGGGTGGTGCACCCGAAGCCGCTTCCTGATCAGACTGATCGGCCATGCAGGACATACCGCGCCTTGGCCAACCAGTCTCTCGAATTCAACGAGCTGTGGATAAGTACTTAACGAATGAGCAAGGAAATTCTGCAGATCACGAAGGGCAAATCGGCCAGATCTCAAGAAACACATCGTCTCGATCCGAGAAGCCAGGTAATTCCTTTCCAATAACAAAGAAGCTAACTTTGGATTGGAAAATCCCCAATCGATCAGCCTGGCCAGGTTGAGCATCCGCTGTGCCTGAAAGCTTGTCAGCGAGTAAGGCACAGCGTGCTGTTGAACCCGTTCATCGAGGGGAAAACATAGCGAGTCGTGGAGTTTTTCCAACGCGCTCTCCACTACTCCGCTCAGGGCACAACCATGGATTGGGCAAACCACGATGCCGCTGGCTTGGTGAATCAAATGCCAATATGCCACCCCTTCAATTGAAATGTCGCGCTGAGCGCATTCTGCGCACAGGCGAAGAGTACGGTGCCTTTCAAAACCTGCGGCGGTCACCCCAATTGTCATTTTAAGGCCAACACCTGACATCCCGCCCATCAAACGGCGCGCGATTTGTTCTTTGCCGGGGCCTATGAAAGGGATGAACAACGGGAGGACAGTGTGGCTATCCGCTACTCCAGCAATACCTGTTTGGCTTTCGAAGAAATCTAGACAGCATGGGAAATCAGATTGAAGAGTTCGGCTTTACCTTCCAAAGAGCTCGCACAAAGTCCGCCGAACACTGAAGCTTCCCGTCAGCCGGTGATAGCGC
This sequence comes from Pseudomonas sp. NPDC086251, assembly GCF_044746405.1. NCBI lineage: Bacteria > Pseudomonadati > Pseudomonadota > Gammaproteobacteria > Pseudomonadales > Pseudomonadaceae > Pseudomonas > Pseudomonas sp. NPDC086251. Next base: position 11,650 of record NZ_JBIVBY010000029.1, on the reverse strand, counting down.
GAAACCATGCTATGCAAGGTTTCACCTTGAAATGGTGTGGGAAAAAACCTGAGGCTGTCCATCAGACCTCCAGAATGACTATCGCACATCACCAGAGCTTTATTGAAGGTTTGCCTATTGCTTCGGGCCCTTTCATCGCTTCTTCCCAGTCGTCTGATTCGACAATTTTCCGAGCCTTGCTTTTGGTATCGACAGGCGGGACAGATGCCACTTTTGCTTTGACGGGCTTCGGTATAGAAGCGGCGGGAGGACTCAGAGTTTCGGCGGTGGTCCTGTGTAAAAGTAAAGAACGATCAACCCTTCGAACCCTGCGCTGCAAGTCGGCGCACATCATCAAAGCAACCTGATCTTTGGCGGGCATCATGTCTTCAAAATCGTTAACCTGGTCGGGGTCGCCGCTACGAAGCGCCTCGATAGGCTTGTGCAAGATGGTCATCTGAGTATCGTAAACGTACTGCAGCAACTCGCCAGTCACGGGTGCCCCTTCGCAGACAGCATGTCTTTGAGCCAGGGTGAAAAGCTTTACCAGAAAATCGGTATTACCTTGGGTCAGATCGAATATCTTGGACTGTAAACCCTGATCTAGGGCGACAGTGGAATCCGCCCAGCTGTAGCCCCAAAGAAATTCAACCAAAAACTGCCATTCAGGATCGTCAGCGGTGAATCGGTCGAAATAGAACTCGCCCATTCCAAGCGCTCGTCGGGCGTTTCGGACCACGCGCGAGAACAGCTTGAAAGTAGCGTTGGTGCCTGAGAGCACGAGCGGCACCCCAGCATCATTAGATAACGCAACGAAAAAATTCAGAAGCTTTTGCTTGTCGCTGCCTTCTGGGGCTGAGTTGAGATTCTGCATTTCGTCAATAATTAGCACACCGACGTGGTAAGTACGACACATCTGGCTCACGCGCTGCATTAACACGCTGATACTGTTGCGAACCTTGATGAACTTGTCCGTGTAATTAGTACCGAGTGCTTGGTCGAGTGCTGCAAAAAATGACGCACACAGACCCCGAGGCGAGCCATCGTGCGGGCACTCGATCTTCAACCAGACTACCTGAGGGGATTTTATTGGCTTGCCATTGTACGAATGATGAAATATCACCTGTGGATACATTTTGACGATCGCGTTAAGCATGGTCGTCTTCCCCATGCCACTGAGACCAATGACTGTCAGGGTATTCGCGGAAGATTTAAACCCGGAGTGTTTCAGTTGTTCCTCTGTCGAGGCGTGCTGCATCGCGACAGTATCTCTGCTAAATGGGTTACGTGCGGTGTACCCATGTCGGAGCAGTTGCCCGAAAGCACCTTCAAATCGGAGATGCATATCTAGGGGAAGGACTGCAGTATCTACACGGCTGATACAGTGGGCGCGAACCTTGGCTGGAAGCAAGAGCTCTCCCCGCGTAGGAAGCGGCGGATAATTCCTGATGAGATTTACGACCTCCTCATCGGTGTAAATACGCGGCAGCGCCTCTATTAGCGGGTTCCCATCATAGTGGGACAGACCCGTCGGTGTGTACACGGCTTCCACATGAGCATCATTCATTTTCGGCAGCCCCACGCAGGGAGTTATGAACCAACTGCAAAATGGCCTTTTTTCGCGGCGAAACATCAGGCTTAGGAATGTCTGCAATTATAGGACTAGCCCCCCTAAGAATTTCCCCAAGCCTAATTTCGTGGAGCTTCTGCACATCCGCAGCCCTCTCAACATCGGCTTCCGATGCACGTTTTTCCCGTTTATTAGCTTTGAAGTCTGCTTTGGATTTCCGGGGTGGAGATTTTTTTTTGAGCTCCTTTGCTTGCTCCAAAATGACATCGATATGCGCCTTAAGATTGGCGGACTCGTTTAAATCGACATACCTTTCGTCAGGGGAAGGGTGACGCAGCGCCTCATATCGATCTTCAATCTCCTCTAAACGGAATCCACTGTATTTTTCGACTTCGTAATCAACTATGCGCAATGGCAAAAAATCACCACCATCGCGGATCCATACGTTGTCTGCGCTATTAGGGTCGTACCAGATTTTAACCCTCTGCATCCGTAAATTATGCGATCGCGCGAACCACTGTTCTTTTTCTGCAAGATCGCAGGTATATAGGATGCCTTTGAAGAAGATCCCTCCTCGCCTCACAGTCGCATCAGCCGATGGCAGCAGAGCAATTTTAATTTCAGCGCTTGGCCTAACATGGCAGTTGATAATACTTTCTTGCATGCCCCATTCCCAGATACTTAGAGGATTGAGATGGACTTCATCTTCAACCATTCGATTAGTAGCTAAATGAGGCAGGTGAAGTGTTTTGTTATGCTTGAGAACTTGGTAAATAATTAGCCTGGTAAACATATCAATGTCCAGTACAGCATCTAACTCGTAGTCCCTGTCACCCCGTTCCTGACGTCTCGCATCAACGCCGCCAGGAATAAATTTTAGATTCAAATCTTTGTTAATTATATGGAACCTGCTCTCCACGATAGCCTTCCAATCCGGCCGAAACGGAGGCGCAATCTTCAGCGTGGGTCCGAGGGCGTTGGTCATCGACTCACCTGCTTTGCTTAGCAGCTCACCACGATCAGCAGAGATCTCAATAGGTATATGGTGACAAGGCCAGTCCTCCTCGGCGATCTCGATACCATAGCGTTTGCAGAAATCAATTTTCGGAGTGAAAGCGTTGTAAAGAGCATGCCTAGCGCCTTCCCAACTAGGTCCTTCCAGGCCCACGTGAATGCCGACAATCATTCTAGAGTAGGCGTCGACGACAACGTACAAAACGGGGCGGCCAATTAACCAGTTGCGGTTAACACGATGAACTAGATATACGTCGGCAATAGTCGCGTCGACTTCATACCTATGGCATGGTCCAGCCAATCCATCTACTGAAGTTCCTGTAAGTGGTCGATAATCCTTATTCCACCTAATCATACCGCCGCGCCCCATCAGGGCGCGCAAAGCATCAAAATATTTGGCTGAATAATATGTGAACTGGCGAAAAGTAGGATGCTCATTACGGCGAAGCTTACCTGGACTGCCATCTGAGTATGTTGTCAGGTAGTACTCTTTCAACATCCAGTCAAAAGCGGAGCGCATGCTCCCTTCTTCGCCATTACTGAAACGCGCGAAAGCAGTCTCTATTGAGAGTAAATGCAATTCTGATATGGGAACCGCTACCCTTTCAATGATTAACCCTCGATATTTAGGAGGGCGTCCTAAAGTTTTTCCAGGAGTTGCTATTCTGCGCTTTCCAGGAGCACCGAACTTAGTCGTGTCAAGCAACAAAGCATTTTTTGTCTGACCATATGCCCAGTACCTGTACAGCAGCGAGTACACTTTCTTCCTAGTAACACCCATCTTGGCTGCATGTCGAGCAACAATACTACCGAAACAGCCATCACTGAATAACTCGCTCGCAAGTTTGTGCTCGACGAGCTCTTTTATGATAAGCCAGGCTTGGTCCCGAGAACATTTCTGTGCATCAGGTATTTCATCCTCAAGTCTCATCATAAACTTCATCGGCTCCTCAGTAGATACTCTGATTTGACCGCTTTTGAGTGCATGAAGAAAATCGTCAAGGTTCGCAATCCAAGGCTTCTTTAGATTAGCCTCCATACTGATCAGCAGCAACAGCCTAGATCGTCGGTCAATATCCAGTACCCTAGTAGGCTTTTCTAATAGCGCTGCTCCCTCAACGGGCGTCAGTACCAGATTGACGTTGATCTGATTCATTGAGCGACACTCCGGTGTGGACTGAGTTGGCGGTTAGGCATTCGGGTAATATTGTTACGGGCCGTGCCATAGTAATAACATGACTATCTAGATCAATTGTTATGATGTGGTGCCATACCATGTAGAAGAACAATGCTTTGACATCTGCGTATAATATATACAAATACTTTGCGATTTTGTGAAGAAGTACTGACAACGAGATTTTATCTAAAGCGTGAGGGCCAAGCAGCGTGAAATAGCGGATAATCAACTTTATGTTCTTATCCACAGCGAGCGATGGTTTAATCGCTGCGTAGCCCCTAATCATAATTAGATTTTTAATCCGAAAATAAGGGAAATCTTCATAGTAAAGAGAATCCCAACTGATATTTCGGCGCGTCCAGTATTCTTCTTCAACCTCTAATTTTTCAAAAATGCGCAATCTTTTCCGCTTGTTAGCTTCTTTTAGTTCCTGTTTATACTTGAGTGAAACGCCATGTAGGAACGTGCCGCCATCTTTGCCTTTCATTGTTAGCATAAAATCCGTAGTGTAAACATGCGGAACCGAAGATTGCGGATATAGCGCAGGCCGGATATTTTTGCTAATAGCGATAGCGTGTGTCTCGAAGTACTCCAGCAAAGGAAATTGCTCCCGTATGTCAATTACATCCGGGTTGAATTCCACCAGAACCAGAAACTCATACTCACTGTCCGAGAGCGTATGGTGCGTCCGAGGGATTTTTACGCCCCGCGTGACCCTGGATGAACCACGAGATGCGAAGGAGGTGATCTGCAACCACGGTTGGTACTCGCCGAGCACTCCCTGACCGAGCCCTGCACGAATTTTCTGATCAATGTATGCCGTAGTCAGTTTTTTAACCCGACTGGGATTGAACGACACTCTGGCACGAGTGGAGGGGGATGAAGGGTTCATATCGGGGGGAGCATTCCATCGGACGAAATCTACATCAGTCACTTACCCAAAAAAAAGGGCAGCCAATTGATGGCCGCCCCAATTTTACTCCCGGAAAATCTACTCGTGTTCATCTTTATTTGTTTGTGCCGACCTTTGTTTGTTTGTGCCGACCTTTATTGATCAAAAACATAGGGTTCGATCACCTGTGGATAACTTATTCCACCGTCACCGACTTCGCCAGGTTACGCGGCTGGTCAACGTCGGTGCCTTTCAACACGGCAACGTAATACGAGAGCAACTGCAGCGGAATGGTGTAGAGGATCGGCGACAGGATGTCGTGGATGTGCGGCATCTGCACCACGTGCGTGCCTTCACCATCGGTCATGCCGGCCTGCTCGTCTGCGAAAACGATCAGCTCGCCGCCACGGGCGCGGACTTCCTGGAGGTTGGACTTCAACTTCTCCAGCAGTTCGTTGTTCGGCGCCACGGTGACCACTGGCATGTCGTTATCCACAAGCGCCAACGGACCGTGTTTCAGCTCGCCGGCCGGATAAGCTTCGGCGTGGATGTAGGAGATTTCCTTGAGCTTGAGCGCCCCTTCCATTGCCACCGGGAATTGCGCGCCACGACCGAGGAACAGGGTGTGTTTTTTCTCGGCGAACAGCTCGGCGATTTTTTCGACGGTGCTGTCCATGGCCAAGGCTTCACCCAGACGGGTTGGCAGGCGACGCAACTCTTCAACCAGTGTCGCCTCGACACCTTTGGCCAGCGAGCCGTGAACCTGACCCAGCGACAAGGTCAGCAACAGAAGACCGACCAATTGAGTGGTGAACGCTTTGGTCGAGGCCACGCCGATTTCCCGACCGGCCTGGGTTAGCAGCGTCAAGTCGGATTCACGCACCAGCGAGCTGATGCCGACGTTGCAGATCGCCAGGCTGGCCAGGTAACCCAGCTCTTTCGCATTGCGCAGGGCGGCCAGGGTGTCAGCGGTTTCGCCGGACTGGGAGATGGTCACGAACAACGTGTTGGGCTGCACCACCACTTTGCGGTAACGGAATTCGCTCGCGACTTCGACCTGGCACGGGACGCCGGCCAGTTCTTCGAGCCAGTAACGGGCAACCATGCCGGCGTGGTAACTGGTGCCGCACGCGACGATCTGCACATTGCGTACGTTGGCGAACAGTTCGGCAGCCTGCGGACCGAAGGCCTGTACCAGCACCTGGTTCTGGCTCATGCGACCTTCCAGCGTGCGTTGCACCACGGCCGGTTGCTCGTGGATTTCCTTGAGCATGAAGTGACGGAACGCGCCTTTTTCAGCCGCTTCGGCGCTGTCGCGATACTGCACCGCTTCGCGCTCGACGGGTTGGCCACTCAGGTCCCAAATCTGCACGCTGTCGCGGCGAATTTCAGCGATATCGCCTTCTTCCAGGTACACGAAGCGGTCAGTCACCTGACGCAGCGCCAATTGGTCGGATGCCAGGAAGTTTTCACCCAGGCCCAGGCCAATGACCAGCGGGCTGCCACTGCGGGCGGCGACCAGTCGGTCCGGTTGCTGGGCGCTGATGACCGCCAGGCCATAAGCACCGTGCAGCTCTTTAACGGCAGCCTTCAAGGCCGCGGTCAGATCGCGCAGATCCTTGAGTTTGTGCTGCAGCAAGTGGGCGATGACTTCGGTATCGGTGTCCGAGGTGAACACGTAACCCAAGGCTTTGAGCTGCCCGCGCAGGGCTTCGTGGTTCTCGATGATGCCGTTGTGCACCACCGCCAGATCACCGGAGAAATGCGGGTGGGCGTTGCGTTCGCACGGCGCACCGTGAGTCGCCCAGCGGGTGTGGGCGATACCGAGGCGACCGACCAGCGGCTCTTCGGCCAAGGCCAATTCCAGCTCGCTGACCTTGCCCGGGCGGCGCAGACGCTCGAGCGTTTCGTCATTGGTGTAGACCGCCACACCGGCGCTGTCATAGCCACGGTATTCCAGGCGTTTCAGGCCTTCGAGCAGGATGGCGGTGATGTTACGTTCTGCGACTGCGCCGACAATTCCACACATGCTATTTCTCCTGACTGACAGCCGCGCAAATCAATGTGATTCCGCGGGCCTGAATCTGATCCCGTGCCTCGAGCGGCAGGCGATCATCGGTAATTAGGGTATGGACGCTGCTCCATGGCAGCTCCAGGTTGGGAATCTTGCGGCCGATCTTGTCGGCCTCCACCATCACGACCACTTCGCGGGCGACTTCGGCCATGACCCGGCTCAGTCCCAGCAATTCGTTGAAGGTAGTGGTACCGCGCACCAAGTCGATGCCATCGGCCCCGATGAACAATTGATCGAAGTCGTAAGAGCGTAGTACTTGCTCGGCAACCTGCCCCTGGAAGGACTCGGAATGCGGATCCCACGTGCCGCCGGTCATCAACAGCACCGGCTCGTGTTCGAGTTCGCTCAAGGCATTGGCGACGTGCAGGGAATTGGTCATCACCACCAGGCCCGGTTGCTGGCCGAGTTCCGGAATCATCGACGCCGTGGTGCTGCCACTGTCGATGATGATCCGCGCATGCTCGCGAATCCGCGTGACGGCGGCGCGGGCAATGGCCTGCTTGTATTTGGAAACCGGTTGGCCGATGTCGGCCACCAATTCTTGAGGCATGGTGACGGCGCCGCCATAACGACGCAGCAGCAGACCGTTGCTTTCAAGCGCGGCAAGATCCTTGCGGATCGTAACTTCCGACGTTTCGAAGCGCTTGGCCAAGTCATCCACACTGACTTCGCCCTGCTCGTTGAGCAAGGCGAGGATATTGTGACGGCGTTGAGGTGTATTGCGCTTCGACATGATTTGCTAAGTTTCGATTCGTAAGATAACGAAAGCAATCAAAACCTATAAGCGAAACTTCGTCAAGCGTGGGGCGATAAAAAAGCTTCGCGGGCAAGCCTCGCTCCTACAGGTGGATGTCAATGCGAACGACGTGAACCCTGTAGGAGCGAGGCTTGCCCGCGAAGACGATTCCCTTGGCTGTGGATAACTCAGGACTTCTTGATTTTCTCCGGGCGCTTCCAGCCGTCGATGTTCTTCTGGCGCGCACGGCCCACAGCCAGTTGTGCGTTATCCACATTCTGGGTAATGGTCGAACCGGCCGCGGTGGTGGCGCCATTGGAGATATCCACAGGCGCGACCAACGAATTGTTGGAGCCGATGAACACATCTTCACCCAACACGGTTTTCCACTTGTTGGCGCCGTCATAGTTGCAGGTGATGGTGCCTGCGCCGATATTGGTGCGGGCGCCAATCTCGGCATCGCCCAGGTAAGTCAGATGACCGGCCTTGGCGCCTTCGCCCATGTGGGCGTTTTTCAGTTCGACGAAGTTACCCACATGGGCGCGAGCCTCCAGCACCGTGCCTGGACGCAAACGGGCGAACGGACCGGCATCGCTGCCTTCACCGAGAATGGCGCCTTCGATGTGGCTGTTGGCCTTGATCATCACGCCTTTGCGCAAAGTGCTGTCCTTGATCACGCAGTTCGGACCGATCACCACGTCGTCTTCGATGACCACCTTGCCTTCGAGGATAACGTTGATATCGATCAGCACGTCGCGACCGATGGTGACTTCACCGCGCACATCGAAACGCGCCGGGTCGCGCAGGGTCACGCCTTGAGCCATCAAACGACGACCGGCGCGCAGCTGATAGTGACGCTCAAGCTCGGCAAGCTGCTTGCGATCGTTGGCGCCCTGCACTTCCATGGCATCGTCAGGTTGCTCGGTCGCCACTACCAGTCCGTCGCCCACCGCCATCGCGATCACATCGGTCAGGTAATACTCGCCCTGGGCATTGTTGTTGGAGAGCCGGCTCATCCATTCGCCAAGTTTTGCGAACGGCAGCGCCAGAATGCCGGTGTTGCCTTCGGTGATCGCACGCTCGGCTTCGTTGGCGTCTTTCTGTTCGACGATGGCAGCAACCTTGCCGTCGGCGTCACGGACGATGCGACCATAGCCCGTCGGGTCGTCCAGTTCGACAGTCAGCAGGCCGAGTTGCTGCGGCGCTACTTGCTTGAGCAAACGTTGCAGGGTGTCGACTTCGATCAACGGCACATCACCGTAAAGAATCAGCACGGCGTCGGACTCGATGAACGGCACCGCTTGCGCAACCGCGTGGCCAGTGCCCAATTGTTGGTCCTGCAGGACGAAATTCAAATCATCCGCCGCCAGACGCTCACGCACTGCATCGGCACCATGACCGATCACCACGTGGATGCGCTGTGGATCAAGTTGCCGGGCGCTGTGGATAACATGGCCGAGCATTGAGTTGCCGGCAATCGGGTGCAGGACTTTCGGCAATGCCGAACGCATGCGTGTGCCTTGGCCAGCAGCGAGAATAACGATTTCAAGAGACATGACTGGCTATCCTGGGTGGTCAGCAACTGCGACCAAGGTTATGAAAGTCGAAAAAGAAAAAAGGGTAGCCGAGGCTACCCTTTTTAATCAATCGCACAACAAGCGATGGCCTATTAGTGGCCAAACTTCTTGCGGATCGCCTGGACGGTGCGCAGCTGAGCTGCAGCCTCGGCCAGACGTGCGGCAGCAGAACCGTAATCGAATTCGGCGCCACGTTCATGCAAGGCCTTCTCGGCAGCCTTAACGGCTTCCTGAGCAGAGGCTTCATCCAGGTCGGCAGCACGTTGCACGGTGTCGGCAAGAACCTTGACCATGTTCGGCTGAACCTCGAGGAAACCACCAGAGATGTAAAACACCTCCTCTTCCCCGCCCTGCTTGACCAGGCGGATCGGACCCGGCTTGAGATTAGTGATCAGCGGCGCGTGACCCAGGGCGATACCAAGATCACCCAGTGCACCGTGCGCAATCACCATCTCGACCAGGCCGGAAAAGATTTCCCCTTCCGCGCTGACGATATCGCAATGGACTGTCATAGCCATCTGATTGCCTAAAACTAAAATA
>NZ_JBIVBY010000029.1:0-2081 GCF_044746405.1 Pseudomonas sp. NPDC086251 | reverse complement strand
CAGGGAAACGTATTTACCCGAGGCACCGGTGAAGACTTCAGCCACGAAGAACGGCTGCGACAAGAAACGCTGGATCTTACGAGCACGGTTTACCAACTGCTTATCGGCTTCCGACAGCTCGTCCATACCCAGGATCGCAATGATGTCCTTCAGTTCTTTGTAACGTTGCAGAACATACTGTACGCCGCGAGCGGTGTCGTAGTGGTCCTGGCCGATTACGTTCGGGTCCAGCTGGCGCGAAGTCGAGTCGAGTGGATCGACCGCTGGGTAGATACCCAGGGAAGCGATGTCACGGGACAGAACGACGGTGGCGTCCAAGTGGGCGAAGGTGGTCGCTGGCGACGGGTCAGTCAAGTCATCCGCAGGTACGTATACCGCTTGGATCGAGGTGATCGAACCGTTTTTGGTCGAAGTGATACGCTCTTGCAGAGTACCCATCTCTTCGGCCAGGGTCGGCTGGTAACCTACTGCGGAAGGCATACGGCCCAGCAGTGCGGATACTTCAGTACCGGCCAGGGTGTAACGATAGATGTTGTCGACGAACAGCAGAACGTCGTTACCTTCGTCACGGAACTTCTCGGCCATGGTCAGGCCAGTCAGTGCTACGCGCAGACGGTTACCCGGCGGCTCGTTCATCTGACCGTAAACCAGTGCCACTTTGTCCAGAACGTTGGAATCCTTCATCTCGTGGTAGAAGTCGTTACCCTCACGAGTACGCTCACCCACACCGGCGAACACGGAATAACCGCTGTGCTCGATGGCGATGTTACGGATCAGTTCCATCATGTTTACGGTTTTGCCTACACCGGCACCACCGAACAGACCGACTTTACCACCCTTGGCGAACGGGCAAACCAGGTCGATAACCTTGATGCCGGTTTCCAGCAGGTCGTTGCCGCCCGCTTGTTCAGCGAAGGTTGGCGCAGGACGGTGAATGCCCCAGCGCTCTTCGGTGTCGATCGGGCCAGCTTCGTCGATCGGGTTGCCCAGTACGTCCATGATCCGGCCCAGCGTCGCTTTACCGACCGGTACGGAGATGGCTGCGCCAGAGTCCTTGACTTCCAGACCGCGCTTCAAGCCTTCGGTGGAACCCATCGCAATGGTACGAACCACGCCGTCGCCCAGCTGTTGCTGAACTTCCAGGGTGGTCCCTGCCGCGCTTTGTACCAACAGCGCGTTGTAGATGCTCGGTACGCTGTCGCGTGGAAATTCCACGTCGATAACGGCGCCGATGATTTGAACGATACGTCCGCTACTCATAGCTGGATCCTCTGAATATTTGAACCGTTAAACCGCGGCAGCGCCGCCGACGATTTCCGAGATCTCTTGGGTGATCGCAGCCTGACGCGCCTTGTTGTAGACCAGCTGCAAATCGCTGATCAAATCACCGGCGTTGTCGGTAGCGTTCTTCATCGCGATCATCCGCGCAGCTTGTTCAGCCGCGTTGTTCTCGACCACCGCCTGGTAGACCTGCGACTCCACGTAACGGACCATCAAGCCGTCAAGCAGCTCTTTGGCGTCCGGTTCGTACAGATAATCCCAGTGGTGCTTGAGTTCCTGATCCGGGGTTGCCACCAGCGGAATCAACTGCTCCACCTTAGGCTGTTGCGTCATGGTGTTGATGAACTTGTTGGACACCACGGACAGGCGATCAATACGGCCGTCCAGGTAGGCATCCAGCATCACCTTGACGCTGCCGATCAGGTCATTGATCGACGGCTCTTCACCCAGGTGGCTGATAGCTGCAACGACGTTACCGCCGAAGTTGCGGAAGAAAGCCGCACCCTTGCTACCGACCACACACAGATCGATCTCGACGCCGTTTTCGCGGTTTACCGCCATGTCCTTGACCAGGGCCTTGAACAGGTTGGTGTTCAAGCCACCACACAGACCACGGTCACTGCTCACCACGACATAACCGACACGCTTTACTTCGCGGTCAATCATGAAAGGGTGGCGATATTCCGGGTTGGCGTTGGCCAGATGGCCAATAACCTGGCGGATGCGCTCCGCATAAGGACGGCTAGCCGACATGCGCATTTGTGCCTTGCGCATTTTGCTGACCGCCACTTTTTCCATGG
>NZ_JBIVBY010000028.1:95389-98120 GCF_044746405.1 Pseudomonas sp. NPDC086251 | reverse complement strand
CTTGCGTCTGTTCTTCGTCAAGGACTTGCGGTTCCTCGCGCAATTTCGCTAGTCGTAACGAATTCTTAGGAGAGCAGGATGAAATTCAGTGAACAATGGCTGCGTGGCTGGGTAAGCCCGCAGGTAAGTCGCGACGAGCTGGTTGCTCGTCTGTCGATGGCCGGTCTTGAGGTCGATAGCGTTACGCTGGCCGCCGGCGAATTCACCGGTGTGGTGGTGGGCGAGGTGCTGAGCACCGAGCAGCACCCGGACGCCGACAAGTTGCGTGTTTGCCAGGTCAGCAATGGCTCGGAGACCTTCCAGGTCGTCTGCGGCGCGCCGAACGTGCGCCCGGGCCTGAAGATCCCGTTCGCCATGATCGGTGCCGAACTGCCAGGCGACTTCAAAATCAAGAAAGCCAAGCTGCGTGGCGTTGAGTCCAACGGCATGTTGTGCTCGCAAGCCGAGCTGCAAGTCGGTGAAGGCAACGATGGCCTGATGGAATTGCCGGCCGATGCGCCAGTGGGTCAGGACATTCGTGAATACCTGAGCCTGGACGACGCCAGCATCGAGGTCGATCTGACCCCGAACCGCGGCGACTGCTTGTCCCTGGCCGGTCTGGCCCGTGAAGTCGGCGCGCTGTACGACGCCGCAGTCACCCGTCCGATCGTTCCCGTCGTGCCAGCCGTGCATGACGAAGTGCGTTCGATCGAAGTCCTGGCGCCGGCTGCTTGCCCGCGTTACCTGGGCCGTGTGATCCGGAACGTCGACCTGTCCAAGCCGACGCCGCTGTGGATGGTTGAGCGTCTGCGTCGTGCCGACGTGCGCAGCATCGACGCTGCCGTTGACATCACCAACTACGTGATGCTGGAACTGGGTCAACCGCTGCACGCCTTCGATCTCGCCGAAATCAATGGCGGCATCCGCGTGCGCATGGCCGAAGAAGGCGAGAAGCTGGTGCTGCTCGACGGTCAGGAAGTCAGCCTGCGTAGCGATACGCTGGTGATTGCCGACCACACCCGCGCCTTGGCTATTGCCGGCGTCATGGGTGGCGAGCACAGCGGCGTCAACACCGCGACCACTCGCGATATTTTCCTCGAAAGCGCGTTCTTCGATCAGATTGCTGTCGCTGGCAAGGCCCGTTCGTATGGCCTGCACACCGATGCCTCGCACCGCTATGAGCGTGGCGTGGACTGGCAGCTGGCCCGTGAAGCCATGGAGCGCGCCACTGGCCTGCTGCTGGAAATCACCGGTGGCGAAGCCGGCCCGATCATCGAAACCGTGAGCGAGCAACACCTGCCGAAGATCGCGCCGGTGACCTTGCGTGCCGCGCGCATCACCCAGATGCTGGGCATGGAAATGGATTCGGCCGAAGTCGAGCGCCTGCTCAACGCTTTGGGCCTGACCGTTTCCGCCGATGGGGCAGGGCAATGGCAAGTCGCCGTGCCAAGCCATCGCTTCGATATCAGCCTTGAGGTTGATCTGATCGAAGAGCTGGCCCGTCTGTACGGTTACAACCGTCTGCCGGTCCGCTACCCGCAAGCCCGTCTGGCGCCGCAAGCCAAGGCTGAAGCGCGTAGCGATTTGCCTGAGTTGCGCCGTCTGCTGGTCGCCCGCGGTTACCAGGAGGCGATCACCTACAGCTTCATCGATCCGAAACAGTTCGAGTTGTTTAATCCGGGCGTGGAACCGTTGCTGCTGGCCAACCCGATTTCCAACGACATGGCCGCCATGCGTTCGACCCTGTGGCCGGGCCTGGTCAAGGCGCTTCAGCACAACCTGAACCGTCAGCAAGACCGCGTCCGCCTGTTCGAAAGCGGTCTGCGTTTCGTCGGTCAGCTGGAGGGCTTGAAGCAAGAGCCGATGCTGGCCGGTGTGGTTTGCGGTAGCCGCCTGCCGGAAGGCTGGGCGCAAGGTCGCGATGTCGTCGACTTCTTCGACATCAAGGCTGACGTGGAAGCGGTGCTGGGCTTTGCCGGTGCGCTGGATTCGTTCACTTTCGTGCCGGGCAAACACCCAGCGTTGCACCCGGGTCAAACCGCGCGCATCGAGCGTGAAGGGCGTCTGGTCGGTTTCGTCGGCGCTATCCATCCTGAATTGTCGAAAACCCTCGGTCTCGACCGTCCGGTCTTCGTGTTCGAGCTGGTACTGGCGGAAGTGGCATTGGGTAAAATGCCTAAATTCCAAGAGTTATCGCGTTTTCCTGAAGTACGTCGTGACCTTGCACTGATCGCCGAAAAAGACGTCGCGGCCAGTGCGGTACTGGACGTAATCCGTGAAAATGCAGGCGAATGGCTGACAGACCTCAGGCTATTTGACGTGTATCAGGGTAAAGGCATTGATCCTGATAGAAAAAGCCTTGCAGTCGGCTTGACCTGGCAGCATCCATCGCGCACTCTTAATGACGATGAGGTGAATACCACGACGCAAAACATCCTCACCTCGCTCGAACAAAGGTTGAACGCCACGTTAAGGAAGTGACGTATGGGGGCTCTGACGAAAGCTGAGATGGCGGAACGTCTGTATGAAGAGCTGGGCCTGAATAAACGGGAGGCCAAGGAATTGGTCGAACTGTTTTTTGAAGAAATCAGGCACGCTCTTGAAGACAACGAACAAGTCAAATTGTCCGGTTTCGGCAATTTCGACCTTCGGGACAAACGCCAGCGGCCTGGCCGCAATCCGAAAACGGGTGAAGAAATCCCGATCACGGCTCGCCGTGTGGTCACCTTTCGTCCAGGGCAGAAGATGAAGG